>NZ_AUTL01000298.1:0-16208 GCF_000498015.1 Pseudoalteromonas sp. TAE79 | reverse complement strand
CCGAATTGTTGTTTTGCCCAATGAGTATGTTCGTTAATCATAATGTGCCCTCAAACAAGATTTGAAGATCTGATCATGACATTGAGATTTAGTTCAAAAAAATCCCCGCTAATTTCTTAGCAGGGATTTGTGTATAAGAGACAGCTAAATTTAGCGGGCTTTGTCGTTTTTGTACAAGTGCATTACTTTATTACCAGCCGCAGTTGCGGCCTTCGTTTTGTTTATCTAAATAGGTTTGTAATGGTGCAAAGTAATCGAGCATTGCTGTTGCATCCATTTGCGGCTTACCTGTTACAGTTTCAAGCGCTTCTTGCCAAGGGCGAGACGAACCCATTTCAAGCATAGCGTTTAGCTTATCCCCTGCTTCTTTTGAGTTATAAATAGAGCAGCGATGAATGGCTTTATCGTTACCGGCAATTTCACATAAGCTGCGATGAAACTCAAATTGTAAAATATGCGCTAAAAAGTAACGAGTATAAGGCGTGTTACCCGGGACGTGGTACTTAGCACCCGGATCAAAGTCATTTTCGCTACGTGCGATAGGAGCTTGCACTCCTTGGTATTTTTCACGTAGTTCCCACCATGCTTTATTGTAATTTTCCGGAGCTACTTCACCTGAAAATACCTGCCAGCGCCACTGATCAACCATTAAGCTAAACGGCACAAAGGCGACTTTATCAAGTGCCATTTTCATTAATAAACCAATATCTTTAGATTCATCAGGAACTTGTTCAAGTAAGCCGATTTCTTTTAAGTAACCCGGTGTAACCGATAAGGCAATGGTGTCTCCAATGGCTTCATGAAAACCATCGTTTGCACTTTCTTGATAAAATAAAGGCTGTTTATTATAAGCGCGCTGATAAAAGTTATGACCTAATTCATGGTGAATAACTGAAAATTCTTCGCCTGTGCGCTGAATACACATTTTAATGCGTAAATCGTCTTTGCTATCGATATTCCATGCTGATGCATGGCACTGCACATCTCTGTCTTTTGGTTTAACAAACAGTGAACGCTCGTAAAATGTCTCTGGTAGTGCGTCAAAACCCATTGAGGTAAAAAAGTTTTCAGCCCCTTTTACCATTTTAAGTTCGTCGTAATTATTTTTAGCTAATAACTCGGTTACGTCGTAACCCGGATCGGCGTTTTCTGGTGCAACTACATCGTAAATATTACCCCATGCTTGCGCCCACATATTACCAAGTAAGTGCGCTGGTATAGGCTGATCTTGAGGTACTTTGTCGGTGCCATACTTTTCACCTAACTTTGCGCGAACATGGCAGTGTAGCGAGTTATACAGTGGTTTAACTTGGCCCCAAATACGGTCAAGCTCGGTGGTGAAGTCATCAGCAGGCATATCGTATTTACTGCGCCACATAGCGCCCGTATCGGCATAACCAAGCTCTTTTGCACCTTCGTTGGTAAGTGCTACTTGTTGCTCGTAAAGTGAGCGCATAGGTTTTGATATTTGACGCCAGCCTTGCCATAAATCAAGCAGTTCGTTGTAATCTCGGCTGGTGGCCATTTTTGAAGTCATGTCGCCAAGGCTTAAACAGCTGCCGTCTTCTTTACAGTATTTACCTTTACCGTATAGCCCGCCAAGCTCTGCGACAATTTGTGAAAGTTGCGCTGTTTTATCAGCGTCTTGTGGGGCAGGAAGTGTAAGTGCTAGTTTTAGTTTATCAAGTTTACGGCGAGCATCGTAATCAAGCTCTAGTTCGTCGTATTTTGCAGCTTCATTGGCTAAACGCACGACTGTTTCGGTCATTTTACGGTTAACTTCAGCCGATAGAGCCGACGTATCATGAGTAATAAAGTTTGCGTAAATCCATTCTGCACGGCTCGATTCTAAATAAAGTGCACTTAGTTCTTTTTCTGTGTTTGTTATAAATGTTTTTGCACCTTTAGCTGTTACAGCTTTTTTAGTGTGTGCTGAATCAGTAGTGTCTATCGTTACTTCTGCATCGCAGGCCGTTAAAGCAAGAGTACTTGCTACCATTAAGGCGCTCAGACTTAATTTAAATCGAAAGGGGGTCATGCTATTCCTTTAATTTATTGTTATTAAAACGTTGATAATAGCAGTGATGTTTAAAACAATAAAATGGATGCGTTAAGGCTCACGACTCGTCGTGCAATGATTGTATTTAAGTTAAGATGGGTCATAATTAAGTTACTATTTTCATTCAATGTGTAAGGAATGTGCGCATGTTAATATTTATAATATTGCTGGTCGTGGTGGTGGTTATTTTTGCGGTTAAAGATATTCGCCTAAACTTGATTAGTCGTCCTACGTTTAAAATGTTCAAAAAGGTGCTTCCGCCATTATCGCAAACAGAGCGAGAGGCGATGGAAGCAGGTGATGTTTGGTGGGATGGTGAGTTATTTAGTGGGAACCCAGATTGGCAAAAACTGCACCGCTTTCCTAAACCAGAGCTTAGCGATAAAGAAAACGCATTTATGGCTAACCAAGTAGAAACCTTATTGGCGATGCTTGATGATTATCAAATTGTACAAAAAGACAAAGACTTACCAAAAGAAGTGTGGGATTACCTAAAAACAGAAGGTTTTTTTGCGCTGATCATTCCTGAAAAATTTGGCGGTCGTGAGTTCTCGGCAATTGCTAATTCAACGATAGTGTCAAAAATTTCGACTAAAAGCTTAACAGCCGCAGTCACTGTTATGGTGCCTAATAGCTTAGGTCCAGGTGAGTTACTTCTTCACTATGGTACTAAAGAGCAGCAAGATCGTTGGCTGCCAAGTTTAGCAAATGGTACAGATGTTCCTTGTTTTGCATTAACGGGACCAGAGGCGGGCTCTGATGCTGGCAGCATTCCTGATTCCGGTGTGGTGTGTATGGGTGAGCACAATGGCGAGCAAGTAATGGGCCTGCGTTTAAATTGGTCAAAGCGTTACATTACGCTTGCACCCGTTGCTACTGTACTCGGCTTAGCATTTAAAATGTATGATCCAGACGCTTTATTAGGTGATAAAAAAGATCTAGGCATAACGTGTGCGCTTATACCAACCGATCATCCGGGTGTCGAAACGGGTGAGCGTCATTATCCACTTAATATGGCCTTCATGAATGGTACCACTTACGGTAAAGATGTATTTATACCACTGGATTGGATCATTGGTGGACAAGAGTGTGCAGGGCGTGGCTGGAGAATGCTTGTTGAGTGTTTAAGTGCAGGGCGTGGTATATCACTACCAGCATTGAGTGCAGCAACTGGACATTTAGCTTCAAAAATGACATCGGCATACGCCATGGTACGCCAGCAGTTTGGTGTATCTATAGGGCAGTTTGAAGGTGTGCAAGAGGCACTTGCACGTATTGGTGGTTTAACTTACACACTTGAGTCGTGCCGATTAATGACCGCAGGTGCGATTGATTTAAAATTAAGCCCGTCGGTTGTAACAGCGATTGCTAAATACCATATGACTGAAATGGGTCGTACGGTAATGAACGATGCAATGGATATTCATTCAGGTAAAGGAATTCAAGTAGGGCCTAATAACTATTTGGCGCATGGCTATATGGGTATTCCAGTATCAATTACGGTTGAAGGCGCAAATATTTTAACGCGTAACTTAATGATATTTGGCCAAGGTGCAACACGCTGTCATCCATTTGTTTTAAAAGAAATGGAAGCCGCTGCAATGGAAGATGACGACGCAGCACTTGAAAAATTTGATGGTTTATTAATGAACCATATACTATTTGCAGCAAGTAATGCAGGCATGGCATTTGTGCATGGCTTAACACGTAGCTACTTTGCGAAAGCGCCTGTAGGTGGTGAAACGGCTGTTTATTATAAACAATTGAGTAGAATGAGCCGAGGCTTAGCTATTTGCACAGACGTGGCTATGTTAATGCTTGGCGGTGAACTTAAACGTAAAGAAATGATATCGGCACGTTTGGGTGATGTATTAAGTCATTTGTACTTAGCATCAACTGTTTTAAAACGTTATGAAGACGAAGGGCGCCAACAAGCTGATTTACCATTTGTAAAATATGCAATTGAGAACTCATTATTTGAAATTGGCCAAGCGTTTAATGGCTTCTTTAAAAACTTTTCAAATCCGGTTGTTAATTTTATCCTTAAACGTATCGTGTTCCCGCTTGGAAATCATTACCACAGACCAAGTGATGAAATAGCACAAAGTATTTGTGAGCGTATGACTCAACCGGGTGTATTTAGAAACCGCTTAACACACTTATGTTATGTAGATGAAAATGCAGGCACAGGCGTAATGGAAAATGCATTTTTAGCAATGCACGACATGCAAGCGCAGTTTAAAGATTTAAAACAATGGCAGCGCAAGGGCAGTGTGCCAACAACGCTTGATATTGAAGGCGCTATTAACTATGCACTTGAAAATAAGTTACTTGAGCAAACGGATGCTGATGCAATGCATCACGCTAATAAGTTACGAAAGAAAGCCATTGCAGTTGATAACTTTCAACCAGGTGAGCTGTAGCGCACTACTTTAAATACTAACTCAAGCATGATCAAAAAGGCCTTACAAATGTAAGGCCTTTTTATGTGTAATTCATTTCTTTTAACGAGCGTAAGGGTCGGCAACAATTTTATCTATGTACCATTTTCCCTTTTTACGAAGCATTTTTACGCTGCGCATTTCGTCAATTTTATCACCATTTAAATAGCCGGTAAAAATAAGGTTTATTTTGGCATTATCACCGTACTGCTCACGGACGCTCATATTGGTCATATCAACTTCAATGGTTACTTCATCGTATTGCATATTTACTAAGTTACGGGAAAACTGTTTAGCAGTACCGTAGGATTTCATTATGCGTGTAAGGTTGGGTGTTGCCATGGTGCTGGCTTTTTGAAGGTCTTGCTGGTTATAAAGCGCATCAAAATAAGCGGTTGCTGTATCGCCAGGAGTGTCGCCAAGTGTTTTGGTATCGTCACCGCAGGCTGATAAAAATAAACAGAGAACCAAACTTAATAAACTCGTGATTTTTTTCATATTAATTATTATTAATTAGTTTTTTTAAAGTGTGTGGTTTATCTATGAAGATGTAAAGGTATGGCGGGCAATAAATAGAAAATTGGATAATAAATAATAAAAAAGGATGCCTAAAGCATCCTTTTAAAATTGCTTATTGCACTAGCTCTTGCTCACTAAACTCTTCATCAAACATTGGGCTTGATAAGTAACGCTCAGTTGCACTAGGTAGGATAACAACAATATTTTTATCTGCGTTTTCAGGTTTTTCAGCAATTCGCTTAGCTGCAACAACCGCTGCACCTGACGAAATACCGACTAAAATACCTTCTTTTTTCATTAACTGATGCGCCATTGCAATTGCATCTTCGTTAGATACAAGCTCAGCTGCATCAATCAAATCCATATCCAGATTACCAGGAATGAAGCCTGCACCAATACCTTGGATTTTATGAGGACCTGGTTTAATTTCTTCACCGGCAAGCGTTTGGCTAATAACTGGAGAGTTAGTTGGCTCTACTGCAATAGACTTAACGTTTAAACCTTTTTCTGTTTTAAGGTAACGACTAACACCTGTAATAGTACCACCAGTGCCAACACCCGCTACAAAAAAGTCTACTTTGCCGTCAAGCGCATCGTAAATTTCTGGGCCTGTTGTTTCAAAGTGAATTTTAGGGTTTGCAGGATTTTCAAATTGTTGTAATAAAATATACTTATCAGGTGCGGTTGCTTGAATTTCTTTTGCTTTTTCAATTGCGCCATTCATACCTTTAGCACCGTCGGTAAGTACTAGGTTTGCACCTAGTGCTTTTAATAGCTTGCGACGTTCAAGGCTCATAGTGTTTGGCATAGTAAGTGTTAACTTGTAACCACGAGCAGCTGCAACAAATGCAAGTGCAATACCAGTGTTACCTGATGTTGGCTCAATAAGTTCTTTACCTTCAACAAGCTGACCTGACTTTTCAGCTTCCCAAATCATTGATGCACCAATACGGCATTTGATACTAAAGCTTGGATTACGAGATTCAACTTTAGCGTATACATTCCCACCCGTAACACGATTAAGTTTTACTAGCGGCGTATTACCAATAGTTAGTGAGTTATCTTCAAAAATAGTAGACATAATGTTCCTTTGGATACAATCTGATCAACGTGCTAATAGCCTTTGCTACTAACTATACATACACACTTTACTGTGAGTTTAAAAAAACTAAAGTAAAGTTTGGCTATAACATATATTTATTGGGCTTATAACCAGTCGAAATAAAAATCAATTATTAACGGTGCTTTAGTTATTGTAGGTGCGGGCTTAATTCAAAATTTAAAGAGTAAGAATTCAGCTAAATTAAAAAATATGCAAAAGAGAGGTTAAATTGAGCCGCATTTGTGTGTTATTTGTACATATGAATGTAACTTGAATAGTTTTATCACACAATGCGTCTAAAACATGATAAAAACACGTATCTAAATTCAATTAAGCAATCAAAATGAAGTTAATCTTAAAATTAATTGCCGGTATTGTGGCCGGTATTTTGGTCGGACTCTACGTACCTATCACTGGTGTTGAACTTTTATTCACAGTAAAAGAGCTAATTGGTCAAATTATCTCCTTTACCATCCCTCTTATCATTTTGTTTTTTATTGCATCGGGTATTGCTGGCCTACCAAAAGGGTCTGGTCACTTACTTGGTAAAACAGTCGGGTTTGCTTACAGCTCTACCATTATTGCAGGTACGCTTGCATTTTTATTAGTAAGTGCTGTAATACCTTTTTTAAGTGGTGGCATTACTTTTGAAGCTGAAGTTGCAACTGAAATTGGCAGTTTTATTGATTTAGAAATTCCACCTCTGATGGGTGTAATGACCGCATTAGTGACTGCTTTTGTATTTGGTATAGGCATGAGCCAATTAGAACTTGATACACTTAAAAAGGTGTCTGATCAGGGGCGAGATGTAATTGACGGGTTATTATCAAAAGTAATTATACCTGCTTTACCATTTTACATTGCTGGCGTATTTGCCGAAATGACGGTAGCGGGCACTGTGGTTGATACATTGCAAACATTTGGTGTAGTACTAGTTGCTGCGCTTGTTATGCATTGGTTATGGTTAAGCGTTTTATATATAGCGACAGGTATATTGTTAAAACGTAATCCAATCGAATTAGTTAAAAATATGCTCCCAGCTTACTTTACTGCGTTAGGTACTATGTCGAGTGCAGCAACTATTCCAGTATCGCTACAATCAAGTAAGGCAAATAATGTTAAAGAAGATGTAGCTAATTTTACTGTGCCGCTTTGCGCGACTATTCACTTATCTGGCTCAACTATAACAATAGTAACCTGTGCAATGGCTGTTATGTTTTTATCGCCAAGCATGGAAGTTCCTTCATTAATGGGTATGCTGCCATTTATTATGATGTTAGGTGTAGTAATGATTGCAGCTCCAGGTGCTCCAGGTGGTGCAGTCATGTCGGCGCTTGGTTTATTAACAAGCATGCTTGGGTTTAATGAAGGTGCTGTAGCATTAATGATTGCACTTTATTTAGCACAAGATAGCTTTGGTACTGCGTGTAATGTAACGGGTGATGGTATCATTGCGTTATGGGTTGACAGATTTAGCGAAAAATCGTCAGCTTAAACTATTAGAGCGAGGCAATAATATTAATTATTGTTTCGCTTTATGTATGTTACTGTGGCAAATTAATTTAATTAAATTGCATGTTGTTAGGTAAGTGAGGATGTTCCATTGATTAATGTACTTTTAGTTGATGACCATGAACTTGTACGAACAGGAATCAAGCGTATTCTTGATGACGTACGAGGGTTTAAAGTAATTGGCGAAGCTAAAACTGGCGAAGAGGCTGTACAGTTTTGTCGTCAGCATGCGCCAAACATAGTATTAATGGATATGAATATGCCAGGCATGGGCGGATTAGAAGCGACTAAAAAGATTTGTCGTTACTGCCCAGATGTAAAAATTATTGTGCTTACTGTTAATTGTGAAGATCCGTTTCCGAGCAAGGTAATGCAAATTGGCGCTCATGGCTTTTTAACTAAAGGTGCAGGCTCTGACGAAATGGTTCGTGCTATTCGTTGCGTTCATGCTGGTCAGCGTTATATTGCCCCTGAAATTGCACAGCAGATAGCGCTTGCACAAGTAACAGGCCGCACAGATGAAAACCCTTTTCAGAGTTTATCTGAGCGAGAGCTGCAAATTATGCTTATGATCACCAAAGGCGAAAAAGCACAAGATATAGCAGAGCGTTTAAATCTAAGCTCTAAAACAGTAAATAGCTATCGCTACCGTATGTTTGAAAAGTTAAATGTAGGTGGCGATGTTGAGCTTACCCATTTAGCTATTCGTCATAAAATGATTGATATAGACGTTTCGTACTAACTATAATTTATGTCTGAATTTGATCACGTACATTTTCTCAAAACGCTATCAAGCGAGCCGGGTGTATACCGAATGCTTGATAGTGACAGCCAAGTTATTTATGTTGGTAAAGCTAAGCATCTAAAAAAGCGTGTTAGCAGTTACTTTAGAAGTAATATTACCGATAGCAAAACACGCGTTTTAGTGAGTAATATTAGTGACATTGAAGTCACTCTCACCAATACTGAAACCGAAGCGCTGCTGCTTGAAAATAACCTAATAAAAAAATATCAGCCTCGCTACAACATATTATTGCGCGACGATAAGTCGTACCCCTATATTTTACTAACTAGCCATAAACACCCACGTTTAGCGTTTCATCGTGGCAGTCGTAAAATTAAAGGCGAGTACTTTGGGCCTTTCCCAAGCGCAGGAGCGGTATCTGAAAGCTTGCGCTTAATGCAAAAAATATTTCCTGTTCGTCAATGTGAAGATGCTTATTACCGCGCAAGAAGTCGCCCGTGTCTGCAATATCAACTTAAACGTTGCTCAGCTCCATGTGTAAATAAAGTAACGGATGATGATTACAGCGAGCAGGTCGATTATGTTCGTAAGTTTTTAACAGGTAAATCTCACGAAGTTATTGCTGATTTAATAAAAAAAATGGAAGCAGCCAGTCTGCAACTAAACTTTGAATTAGCGGCAAAAGTTCGCGACCAAATAATGCTACTTCGTAAAATGCAGGAGCAACAGTCTATTTCTGGTAACTTTGCAGAAATGGATGTTGTCGGTTTTGCGCATTTAAACGGGTTAAACGGTATTCATTTATTAATGATCCGCGATCATAAAGTGCTGGGTAGTAAAACCTATTTTCCAAAAGTACCTAAAGATTCGAGTGAACAAGAAATATTGACCTCATTTTTAGGACAATATTATTTAGCGCCAGGTGCAACAGGGCGTATTGCAAAAGAAATCATATTACCGTTTGAAATAGAAGAAAGCGCGGCGCTCGGCGAAGCACTCTCACAAATAAGTGAACGTAAAGTAACTCTTAAAGTTGTCACTCGGGGTGAACGTGCGCAATACCTACAACTCGCAAATAAAAATGCATTAAACAGTATTGCGGTTAAACAAAGTACCCAAGACTCTATTAATAAACGTTATGCACAATTAAAAGCAACACTGCGACTTGACGATATTACCCGAATGGAGTGTTTTGATATAAGCCACACCATGGGGGAGAACACCGTTGCAAGTTGTGTTGTATTTGACTCACAAGGCCCAAATACAAAAGAGTATAGGCGCTACAACGTAACAGGTATAACCGGTGGTGATGATTATGCTGCAATGGAATTTGCACTTAACAAGCGTTACAACAAATTAGTAGATGAAGACAAAATTCCAGACGTTATTTTTATTGATGGTGGTAAGGGGCAGTTAGGGCGCGCTGAGCAGTATTTTTCTAATTGGCCGCACACAAAAATGCCTTTATTAGTAGGTGTTGCAAAAGGAACGAGTCGCAAACCCGGGCTTGAAACACTATTGATTGACGGTGGACGCAAAACCATTCCGATGGATTCAGATGCACCTGCGCTTCATTTGATTCAGCATATACGTGATGAGTCTCACCGTTTTGCAATTGCTGGGCATCGTAATAAACGACAAAAACAACGAACACAATCACTATTAGAAGAAATAAATGGAGTAGGTTCTAAGCGTCGCCAAACATTATTAAAATATTTAGGGGGCATGCAAGGTGTAAAAGCTGCTAATATAGAACAGTTAAAGAAAGTTCCTGGGATCAGCCCTGACATGGCTGAGAAGATATTTAACCATTTGCATGACAAGGGCTAGCCCTTCATGCGAATATAGCCAAAAAGACATATCCAAGTAGTTATGTGGAATATTCCAAACACACTTACAACATTTAGACTTTTTCTTATCCCCGTTTTTTTGGTGATATTTTATTTGCCTTATAGCTGGGCATTTTTTGCTGCCGCCTTTATTTTTTGGCTTGCATCAATCACCGATATACTAGACGGTTATTTAGCAAGAAAGCTTGAGCAATCAACCCCTTTTGGTGCTTTTTTAGATCCTGTTGCTGATAAAGTAATGGTATGTGCGGCACTTGTAGCGTTATCTGATCAGTACCAGTCAATGTACATGACTATACCTGCTCTTATTATAATAAGCCGTGAAATTATAATATCTGCACTTCGTGAATGGATGGCAGAGCAGGGTAAGCGTGGTAATGTCGCTGTATCAAACATGGGTAAAATTAAGACGGCTGCACAAATGTTAGCCATTATCGGTTTGATTTGGCAATATGATACATGGATGAACTATTTAAGTTTTGGACTACTGTACATTGCAACCTTTTTAACCTTGAGTTCTATGATGCAATATTTACGTGCAGCATGGGGTGAATTGACTAAAAATTAACTCTAAATGTATAATAACGCACCGTTTTAGATAAAAAACAAGCAAACAGTTCAAAACTAGCATTTTTTGTATTGACGCGTTTAATAATCTCTGTAGAATGCGTCCGTGTTGAGAGGGCATAGCCCCCGAGATAAACAAAACGGTAATTAATCAGTTACCTGAATGTTCACATAAATCATCATGTGCTAATTCAAATAACTGATAAATAAAATGCGGTACTAGCTCAGTTGGTAGAGCGCGACCTTGCCAAGGTCGAGGTCACGAGTTCGAGCCTCGTGTACCGCTCCAAGTTTATCTTAAGGTTAATACCCCGTACTGGGGCGGAATGGCAGAGTGGCCATGCACCGGATTGCAAATCCGTCTACCTCGGTTCGACTCCGGGTTCCGCCTCCATTTCAACACTCCACACGCTTTAATTAGCAAACTCGAGGCCCGAGTGGTGGAATTGGTAGACACAAGGGATTTAAAATCCCTCGACTAACAAGTCGTGCCGGTTCAAGTCCGGCCTCGGGCACCACTATGTGGTTTAATTGCATTACCAAGTGTAATTTATAAAATGATTAATTTAGAATTAATATGATGCGGTACTAGCTCAGTTGGTAGAGCGCGACCTTGCCAAGGTCGAGGTCACGAGTTCGAGCCTCGTGTACCGCTCCATATTAGTTTTATCCACTTGCTTTTAATAGCAAACTCGATGCCCGAGTGGTGGAATTGGTAGACACAAGGGATTTAAAATCCCTCGACTAACAAGTCGTGCCGGTTCAAGTCCGGCCTCGGGCACCACTTTAAATTATTTTACCAAGATAATTTAAAGTTAATAAAACAGTATTTTGCGGTACTAGCTCAGTTGGTAGAGCGCGACCTTGCCAAGGTCGAGGTCACGAGTTCGAGCCTCGTGTACCGCTCCAAATTATTTGGATACATTTAGGCGGAATGGCAGAGTGGCCATGCACCGGATTGCAAATCCGTTTACCTCGGTTCGACTCCGGGTTCCGCCTCCATATAATTTACTCCACACGCTTTAATTAGCAAACTCGATGCCCGAGTGGTGGAATTGGTAGACACAAGGGATTTAAAATCCCTCGACTAACAAGTCGTGCCGGTTCAAGTCCGGCCTCGGGCACCATTTTTACTAAAATCCTCAGATAAAATTCATTTAAATTCTAAATCACTTCTATTTTTAAAATATTCAAAAATTATCCTTATTTAGATTCCCAATCTTATTTTTAATACCTACTTACCTTTAATATCTATTTTTTTAATATCTTAAAGTTTCATCATCATACATTTATAAAGCTGCCAGTTTGTATTTAACCGTTAATGCTTTTATCTAATCTGGTTAAATTAACTGAATTGGTATAATTAGTTGTGAATAAGAGCACCTGTTAATAACAAAGAAAAAATCAGAACGCTGGCTATTCAATTTTCTTGGCAATTACTCCTGCACCTATGTTTTAGTAAATCAAATGCTTTTAATTCTGCTAACGTAAGGTTTGCTCTCTAAAAATAGCTAAGTTTTAACGAGGGGTGGCATTAATGAATGTAATAGAAGTGCGGTGTCTAAAATAAATTTAAGATAGGAGTATAAGAAATGCGTTTAGTACTTAGTTATACGAATTGCTAATGTTTTATAAGCGCCCCTTGAGGATCGCTTATAAAGGATAAATTGTTATTGCAGTTTACTCTGAGCTTTGTAAATTGGATACTCGCTCAACAAGCCTTGAATAAGCGCAATACACATTAAAATAAGTACTATTGAAAACGGCAAAGCTGTAGTAACTACGCCCGACTGAAGCGCTTGCAATGCTTGCGAGCCACCAACCCAAAGCAATACTGCTGCAATCACGCCTTCGACTGTAGCCCAAAATATACGTTGTGGCACTGGTGCATCTATTTTACCGCCCGCAGTTATACCATCTATTACAAGCGATCCTGAATCAGACGACGTTATAAAAAATACCAAAACGAGTGCTATAGAAATAATAGAAATAAAACTTGAAAGTGGTAACTGCTCGTATACCTGAAATAAAGTCACTGAGATATCAGTTAAACCATTTTGTCCAAGTGGGCCAACTTTATCTATAACTTGTGTAATTGCCATATTTCCGAATACCCCCATCCAAACCAAACTAAGAAGCGTTGGTAGGCCAATGACGACGAGTAAAAACTCGCGTACAGTGCGCCCCTTTGAAACTCGAGCAATAAACATCCCAACAAACGGCGACCATGATATCCACCATGCCCAATAAAACACAGTCCAAGAGTGCATCCAATCTTCATCGGGTCTATTAAAAGGATTGCTTAAAGTTACAAAGTGTTCTGCGTACGCCCCAAGGGTAAACCAAACAGCAGTAATTGCATCAGAGAAAGTAAGGGCAATAACAACTAATAATAAAATAAATGCACAAATTAAATTAACATTGCTCAGTACTTTAACACCGCCCTCAATACCTCTAATAACAGAGAAAATTGCAATACACGTTACTAAACCAATAACAGATATTTGAAAAGCAGTCCCATAATCAGTGCCTAACAGATAATTTATCCCGCTGGTAGCTTGTTGAGCGCCAAGGCCTAGCGATGTAGCTAAACCAAATAAAGTAGACAGTACAGCGAGTATATCGATGATATGACCAAGCCACCCCCAGGCACGATCACCAAATAATGGATAAAAAACAGAACGTATAGATAAAGGAAGGCCTTTATTAAATGCAAAAAAAGCCAAGCTTAATCCAACAACAGCGTAAATCGCCCATCCATGTAAACCCCAGTGGTACATGGTTGCACCCAAAGCTAATGAGTGTGCTTGCGGTGAGTTTGGCTCAACGCCCATAGGCATATGATACCAACCAGTATAATATGCAGTTGGCTCAGCAACTCCCCAAAACAGTAAGCCAATACCCATTCCTGCTGCAAACAGCATTGAAAGCCACGACATATAGCCATGTTCTGGACGAGCTTTTACGCCGCCTAAACGAATTTTACCCAAAGGAGAGAATGCTAAAATAACGGAAAATATTACAAAAGCATTGGCTAGTAACATAAAGTAACTATCAAATTGATTAATTATGGCGTCTTTAGTCGAGGTTAGTGCATCACGGGTAACGGTAGGGTCAAAAACTAGGGTAAGTATTACAAATAAAACAACTAAGAAAGCGCTTATGCCAAATACTGGGTTATGGATATCAAATCCCCACTTTTGTACATTATCTTGCCCAACTTGGTAATCAGTAGTGTCTATACTGTATTTTTTTGTTATGTCATCCATCGGGTCTCCTTTTTATAGATAACTTAATTCAAATATCCTACGTAATTAAATATAAAATAGTTTTAAAATTAATATAACTTTTTATTTATAAGAAATGAGATGGTTAAGCGTAATATTTGTTATTTTTAGAACTAAAAAAGCGAGCCGTAGCTCGCTGTTTATTGTTTATTTCCAGGCCTCGGGATCAACCTCTTTAGCAAGTTTAGGATGTTTACTCTTATCAAAGGTAGGTATTAGGCCTTTCTTGCGTTGCTCGTTATAATCTTTAGAGAGCCACACAACAACACCTGAAAGCATAAATAACGCTATAACGTTTACAATGGCCATTAAACCCATTGATATATCTGCCAGCGTCCAAATTAATCCCAGTTCACCAACAGCACCAAACATCACCATACCTAAAACAACAAGTCTAAAGATAAACATACCTTTATTAGAGTTGTGCTCTAAAAACATTAAATTTGTTTCAGCGTAAGAGTAATTAGCCACAATAGAAGTAAAAGCAAAAAACAATATAGCTATGGCAATAAAGTAAGTACCCCAGTCGCCGACATGTTCTTGTAATGCTGCTTGTGTAAGTTCAATCCCCATAACACCAGATTCAGGTATTAATTGCTGCGATAGTAAAATAAGAGAAGCAGTCGCTGTACAAATAACAATAGTATCAATAAATACACCTAGCATTTGCACATAACCTTGTGATGCTGGATGAGGCGGGNGCTGCGGCATTAGCTGCACTACCCATACCAGCTTCGTTTGAGAATAAGCCACGCTTTATACCTTGGATCATAGCTTGTGTAACACCATAACCAATTGCACCTGCACCAGCTTGTTCAATACCAAAAGCACTCTTTATAATAAGGGCGAGTACATCCGGGAGTGCAGTAAAGTTAATAGCACATACATAAAGAGCCACTAACAAGTAAGCTAATGCCATAAATGGCACAACCATTTCGGCAAAACGAGAAATCGTTTTCAAACCACCAAAAATAATAATACCAGAGCCAATAACCAAGCAAATGCCTACTATATACTTAGGTACATCAAACGCTACTTCAAATGCTGCAGCAATAGAGTTTGACTGTACGGCGTTAAATACCAAACCAAAGGCTAAAATTAAGCATAGCGAGAATAAAGTTCCCATCCAGCGTTTACCTAAACCGTTTTGCATATAATAAGCAGGGCCACCTCTAAAATTGCCTTCAACATCCTTTGTTTTATAAGCCTGAGCTAAAGTACTTTCAGCAAAGCTTGTAGCCATACCTATTAATGCAATAAGCCACATCCAAAAAATAGCACCCGGACCACCTAGGTATAAGGCAACAGCAACACCAGCCATATTGCCTGTACCAACGCGGGCAGCTAACGAAGTACAAAAAGCCTGAAAGGATGAAATTTCGTTATCGGCACATTTACGAGAACCAAACATAACTTTGAACATATGTGGGAATTGCACAAATTGAATAAAGCCTAGTCGAAAAGTAAAGAAGAGGCCCGCTGCTATTAATAAGTAGACGAGAACTTGCCCCCATAGAAGGGCACTTATACTATTTATTATGTCTGTCATGGATACTGCCTAAATACATGAGTTAAAAAAAGTGACCGCAACTTATCACATCAGGATAAAAGTGTTTAGTTTTAAAGTTCAAAAACAGAGTTATCAACAGGGTTTTGTGGGTAACTTGTGTTTATCGTGTGCGCTTGCTTGGGGCTTAATTTTAATTACTATTTTATGCAAATAACGCTTGCGTAAAATCCGCCGCTCCCTATAATGCGACCCCACTGAGACGGGAAACGCTGAAGCATAGCAAGGCACGAACTACTCACAGAGTTAAATAAAACTTCGGTTTTAAATCTTCCAAAAGAAAGTTTAAAATTAAGTGTTGACTCGAAAAATAAAGGGTGTATTATTCGCATCCCTTGAGGCGCTAAGGCGACTCAAAACGTTCTTTAACAATATAAAGCAATCATCTGTGTGGGCACTCGTACAGATTGAGTTCTAACAGCCAAGCTACTTAGGTAGTGAGGCAAACAAATTAGAGTCTCAATTGAAACTGAGTGACCATATGTTATTAAAAGATTCAGCCTTGAGCTGTTTTGATTTTACTTTTTTAAAAGTGAAAATAATAACGCACAGTCAATTC
>NZ_AUTL01000297.1:0-4624 GCF_000498015.1 Pseudoalteromonas sp. TAE79 | reverse complement strand
ACCGGTTTTGCGTATCATCAAGAACGTATGGCTCGCCGTAAACAAAGCAAAGTAGTAGTAGAAGAGCAAACAGTAAGTGCAGAAGAGGCAACTCAAGCACTTACAGACGCTCTAAATGCTGATTTGTCTGGAAATCAATAAACTGTTCTTAATCAATAGATTAAGTGATCGTGAGGCAGTTATATGCTGTCTTACGGTTAGTTTAGGTTGACAGGTTAAACTTTGCTCATTAAAATTCCGCCACCCATTTACTTGTGTGCTCAATGCAGGCTCGTAAATAAAGGGCGGATTTTTTATTTTTTTCAGTAGTAATTTTAATTTCAGGAGCTATTTAAATGGCAACTATTAACCAGCTAGTGCGTAAGCCACGCCGTAGCAAGGTTACGAAAAGTAACTCAGCTGCACTAAAAGCGTGTCCGCAAAAGCGCGGTGTATGTACTCGCGTATATACAACTACACCTAAGAAACCTAACTCGGCGTTACGTAAAGTAGCACGTGTACGTTTAACTAACGGTTTCGAAGTAACTTCATACATTGGCGGTGAAGGTCATAACCTTCAAGAGCATAGTGTAATCCTAATCCGTGGTGGTCGTGTTAAAGATTTACCAGGTGTGCGTTTTCACACTGTTCGTGGTGCACTTGACTGTGCAGGCGTTAGCGATCGTCGTCAAGCTCGTTCTAAATACGGTGCAAAACGCCCTAAAGGCTAATTGTTTTCCGTTAGTAAGGCCAAGCACTAAATATTTATAATTATTGTTTTGGGTGATTGACTCGAAAGAGCAAACCTGAATAAACCGGAGATACAAAATGCCTAGAAGACGCGTAATCGGTCAACGTAAAATTCTTCCAGATCCTAAGTTCGGATCGGAACTTCTTGCTAAATTCGTTAACATCGTGATGTTAGACGGCAAGAAATCTACTGCTGAAAAAATTGTTTATGGTGCGCTAGACGTGGCTGCTGAGAAATCAGGCAAGTCGCACCTAGAAATCTTTGAAACTGCACTTGATAACATTCGCCCACAGGTAGAAGTTAAATCTCGCCGTGTTGGTGGTTCAACTTATCAAGTACCAGTTGAAGTACGTCCAGTTCGTCGTAACGCATTAGGTATGCGTTGGTTAGTAGACGCTGCACGTAAGCGTGGCGAAAAATCTATGGGCTTACGTTTAGCTCAAGAAATCGTTGACGCTTCTGATAATAAAGGCACTGCGGTTAAGAAACGTGAAGACGTTCACCGTATGGCTGAAGCGAATAAAGCATTCGCTCATTACCGTTGGTAATCTGTCTTTAACCTTTAAGAGGATCATATGGCACGTACAACTCCACTTGAGCGCTATCGTAATATAGGTATTGTTGCTCACGTAGATGCAGGCAAAACCACCACAACAGAACGTGTTCTGTTCTACACAGGTCTTTCTCATAAGATCGGTGAAGTACATGATGGCGCTGCAACTATGGATTGGATGGAGCAGGAACAAGAGCGTGGTATCACAATCACTTCTGCTGCAACAACGTGTTTTTGGAAAGGGATGGACGCTCAATTTGACGCTCATCGTATCAATATTATTGATACTCCAGGACACGTAGATTTCACTATCGAAGTAGAGCGTTCTTTACGTGTACTTGATGGTGCGGTAGTTGTTCTTTGTGCTTCATCTGGTGTACAGCCGCAAACTGAAACAGTTTGGCGTCAAGCGAACAAATACGAAGTTCCGAGAATGATCTTCGTAAATAAAATGGATCGCACGGGCGCTGACTTCTTAGCAGTGGTTAGCCAGGTGAAATCTCGTCTTGGAGCAACGCCTGTTCCAATTCAGTTGCCTGTAGGCGCTGAGGACGACTTTAAAGGTGTTATTGACCTTATTAAAATGAAAGTGATTAACTGGAACGAAGCGGACCAGGGTATGACTTTCTCTTATGAGGCAATACCGGCAGAACTTCTGGAATTAGCTGAAGAATGGCGCTCTCATTTAGTTGAAAGCGCTGCTGAAGCAACAGAAGAACTAATGGATAAATA
Organism: Pseudoalteromonas sp. TAE79; assembly: GCF_000498015.1. Lineage (NCBI taxonomy): Bacteria > Pseudomonadati > Pseudomonadota > Gammaproteobacteria > Alteromonadales > Pseudoalteromonadaceae > Pseudoalteromonas > Pseudoalteromonas sp. TAE79. The sequence continues at coordinate 2,609 of NZ_AUTL01000297.1, read as the reverse complement.
CTTAGAAGGTGAAGAGTTAAGTGAAGCAGAAATTAAAAATGCTTTACGCCAACGAACATTAGCGAATGAGATTGTTCCAGTTACTTGTGGTAGCGCATTTAAAAACAAAGGCGTTCAAGCTGTGCTTGATGGCGTTGTTGAGTATATGCCGTCACCAGAGCAAGTGAAACAAATCCAAGGTATTCTAGAAAATGGTACTGAGGAAGAACGTCCAGCTAATGATAAAGCGCCGTTTGCTGCACTCGCTTTTAAGATTGCAACAGACCCGTTTGTTGGAACCTTGACCTTTTTCCGTGTTTACTCTGGTACTGTTAAACAGGGTGACACGGTATATAATCCAGTAAAAAGTAAGCGTGAGCGACTTGGCCGTATCGTACAGATGCATTCAAACTCTCGTGAAGAGATCAAAGAAGTTTTCGCAGGCGACATCGCGGCAGCTATTGGTCTTAAAGACGTAACAACAGGTGAAACACTGTGTGATCCGAATTCTATAATTACGCTTGAGCGTATGGAATTCCCTGAACCAGTAATCTCTATTGCGGTTGAGCCTCGCACTATAGCTGACCAAGATAAGATGGGTATCGCGCTAGGTAAACTAGCTGCTGAAGACCCTTCTTTTCGCGTACAAACTGACGAAGAATCAGGCCAGGTTATAATCTCTGGCATGGGTGAGCTTCACCTAGATATCATCGTCGACCGTATGAAACGTGAATTCAGTGTTGAATGTAACGTTGGTAAGCCGCAGGTCTCATACCGAGAAGCTATTCGTTCAACTGTTAAGGTTGAAGGGAAGTTTATACGTCAGTCAGGTGGTCGTGGTCAATATGGTCACGTTTGGCTTAAACTTGAACCGATGGACATTACGGATGATGAGTCACCAATCTACGAGTTCGTTAACGAAACCGTAGGTGGTTCTGTTCCTAAAGAGTTCGTTCCTGCGGTAGACAAAGGTATCCAAGAGCAAATGTCTCAAGGTGTACTTGCAGGCTACCCATTACTTGGCGTTAAAGCGACTTTATATGATGGTTCATTCCATGATGTAGATTCGAATGAAATGGCATTTAAAATAGCAGGTTCACTGGCAATGAGAGATGGGGCGCGTAAAGCTGACCCTGTACTTTTAGAGCCAGTAATGAAGGTTGAAGTACTCACTCCTGATTCAAATATGGGTGATGTAGTTGGCGACTTAAACCGTCGCCGCGGCATAATCGAAGGCATGGAAGATGCATTAGGTGGACTTAAGCAAATTAATGCGCAAGTTCCTCTTTCTGAAATGTTTGGTTATGCGACTGCTTTACGATCTGCAACACAGGGCCGTGCCTCATACTCTATGGAGTTTGTGAAGTACGCTGAAGCCTCTAAAAATGTTGCAGATACAATAATTTCAGCTCGCGCTGTTATATAATTTTAGCTTGTCTGGCTCAATAGTGAGTCAGGCTTTAATTTCTTTATTAGGAATTTTTTAAGATGGCAAAAGAAAAGTTTGAACGCGTAAAACCGCACGTAAACGTTGGTACAATCGGCCACGTTGACCACGGTAAAACTACACTAACTGCAGCAATCACTAACGTACTTGCAAAAGTATACGGCGGTGTTGCTAAAGATTTCGCATCAATCGACAACGCTCCAGAAGAGCGCGAACGTGGTATCACTATTTCAACGTCTCACGTTGAATACGATACTCCTACACGTCACTACGCACACGTAGATTGTCCTGGTCACGCCGATTATGTTAAAAACATGATCACTGGTGCTGCTCAAATGGACGGCGCGATCTTAGTAGTTGCTGCGACAGATGGCCCTATGCCACAAACGCGTGAGCACATCCTTCTTTCTCGTCAGGTTGGCGTTCCTTACATCATCGTATTCATGAACAAATGTGACATGGTTGATGACGAAGAGCTACTTGAACTAGTAGAAATGGAAGTTCGTGAACTTCTTTCTGAATACGATTTCCCAGGTGATGACTTACCTCTAATCGCTGGTTCTGCGCTTAAAGCGTTAGAAGGCGAGAAAGAGTGGGAAGATAAGATTGTTGAGCTTGCAAACGCACTTGATTCTTACATCCCAGAGCCAGAGCGTGACATCGATAAGCCATTCATCATGCCTATCGAAGACGTTTTCTCAATCCAGGGTCGTGGTACTGTTGTAACTGGTCGTGTTGAAGCTGGTATCATCCGCATCAATGACGAAGTAGAAATTGTTGGTATCAATGATACAACTCGTTCTACTTGTACTGGTGTTGAAATGTTCCGTAAGCTTCTTGACGAAGGTCGTGCTGGTGAGAACATTGGTGCACTTCTACGTGGTACTAAGCGTGAAGACGTTGAACGTGGTCAAGTACTAGCTAAGCCTGGTTCAATCAATCCACATACTACATTCACTTCAGAAGTATACGTACTTTCTAAAGATGAAGGTGGTCGTCATACTCCATTCTTCAAAGGTTACCGTCCACAGTTCTACTTCCGTACAACTGACGTAACTGGTGACGTTCAGTTACCAGAAGGCGTAGAAATGGTAATGCCTGGTGATAACATCAAGATGACAGTAACTCTAATCGCACCAATCGCGATGGATGAAGGTCTTCGTTTTGCTATCCGTGAAGGTGG
>NZ_AUTL01000296.1:0-7420 GCF_000498015.1 Pseudoalteromonas sp. TAE79 | reverse complement strand
CAGATTATCTTCCCCTTAGTCAGGGTGATAAGGCATCTTTCAGCCTATCGGGTTTGCCAGCTTCGCTGGGCAAACAAAAAACCGGGTTAGTCGCCCGGTTTAAATACACCAATTACTTGTTCAAATTGGCGAGTAGACGCCTGCACAGCATTATCGGGTTGCGCCATTTTATGACCACACTCAACACACTCTACTTTTTCAACATAATGTTCTCTGTATAGCATCATAGTATCCATGGCTTTGCAGTCAGGGCACGATGCACCAGCAATAAATCGCTTCTTTTGTCTCACAACATTTTTCCTGTGGTTTGAACTGCTGTCATTTTATCGTATAACTTCACTTGTTGATACGCTTGATAAGAGCATTAAGTTCTATGTTATGATAGCGCCAACTTAACAAGGGCACAGCAAAGTAACGCATTCATGATCCAAATCTCAGAAATAGAACTACTTCGTGGCGGTAAAGCCTTATTAAAAAACGCATCAGCTACGTTATTTCCAGAACACAAAGTAGGCCTTGTTGGCGCTAATGGCTGTGGAAAATCAACGTTATTTGGTTTACTAAAATCAGAACTACAACTAGATGCCGGTAACTGCAGCATTCCAAAAGATTGGTCTATCGCCTCTGTTAAGCAAGAGACACCTGCCCTTGAAATAAGCGCGATTGATTATGTACTTCAAGGCCACCCAGAATACTACGCAATGCGTATAGCACTGCGTGAGGCCGAGAAAAACAACGATGGCGACACACAAGCTAAAGTACATATTCAGCTTGAAAACATTAAAGGCTATAGCATTGAATCAACCGCAGGTGAGCTATTACACGGCTTAGGCTTTGCCAATAACCTTATAGAAAATCCTGTAAGCTTGTTTTCGGGTGGTTGGCGTATGCGTTTAAACCTTGCCCAAGCATTAATACGCGACGCCGATTTACTATTACTCGATGAGCCAACAAACCACCTTGATTTAGATGCCGTTTATTGGCTTGAACGCTTTTTGCGTGCTTATACCGGCACCCTTGTACTTATATCGCATGACCGTGAGTTTTTAGATGCGGTGGTTGATCAAATTTGGCATGTAGATAAGCAACTTATTAACGTGTACAAAGGTAACTACTCGCAGTTTGAGCGCCAAAAAGCTGAGCGCTTACTACAACAACAAGCAATGTTTGATAAGCAACAAGATCAAATTGCTCACCTTGAGCAGTTTATAACGCGCTTTAAAGCAAAAGCCAGTAAAGCTAAACAAGCACAAAGCCGTGTGAAAGCGCTTGAACGCATGGAAAAACTAGCGCCGGCACATGCCGACTCGCCATTTAACTTTGAGTTTGCAGAGCCAAAAGCATTACCAAACCCACTAATGACAATAGATAAAGCCAAAGCGGGTTATGGTGACGTCACTATTTTAAATAATATAGAGCTAAACCTTGTACCAGGTAGCCGAATTGCTTTATTAGGTCGAAATGGCGCAGGTAAATCAACGTTAATTAAACTGCTTTCTGGTGATTTAGAGCCGCAAGCGGGCGAAGTTGTTCAGCATCACGGATTAAATATTGGTTACTTTGCGCAGCATCAACTTGAATCTCTTGATTTAAAAGCCAGTGCAATAATGCACTTACAACGCCTCGACCCAAAAGCCACTGAGCAATCACTACGTGACTTTTTAGGTGGTTTCGCCTTTATTGGCGATAAAGCACTTGAGCCTGTAGCCCCTTTTTCGGGCGGCGAAAAAGCACGTTTAGTACTTGCCATGTTGGTATATCAAAAGCCAAACCTGCTGCTTCTCGATGAGCCAACTAACCACCTTGATTTAGAAATGCGCCATGCACTTGTTATGGCACTGCAAGGCTTTGAAGGCGCTATGGTTACCGTATCACACGACCGCCACATGCTTAAAAATACCGCCGATGAGTTTTACTTAGTAGATGACGGCAAAGTAACCCAGTTTGGTTACGACTTAGATGCGTATTACCAGTGGTTACTCAATGCCAATAAAGAAGCGGTTAAAGCGCAACAAAGCGACGAGCCTAAAGCAAATCCAGGTGTTAACCGTAAAGAGCAAAAACGCCTAGAGGCTGAGTTTAGAAAGGCCACTCAACCACTTAAAAAGCAAATTGAAAAGCTTGAAAAGCAACTCGATAAATTCACCGCTGAATTAAGTGAAGTTGAAGTGACCTTAGGTGATAACGAACTCTACAACGACGACAACAAAGCCAAGCTTAAAGAGTTATTAGCCAAGCAAGCAACCCTTACGCCTAAACTTAACGACGTTGAAGAAGAGTTACTTATGGCACTTGAAGAAATGGAAGAAAAAGAGCAGGCATTCGCCGATGAACTTGCTCAATAGCGACCATTTTTGGCAATTTGCGTGCACTTTGTACGCAAAGCCTGATCAACAAACAACCTTGCTGGCACTACAAAACCAGCAAGGAAAAAACGTTAATTTATGCTTATTACTGCTTTATTTAGACTCATTAAATTTAAGTATTAATACCCAACAGCTAAACGAGTTAACGCAAGTAGTTAGTGACTTTGATACTCGCGCATTACAACCTCTGCGCGCCGCTCGTAGCTATTTAAAAGCTAACCAGAATGCGATAAGTGATTACGCCACAATACGTGCAGAGTTGCTAAGCGCTGAGCTGAAGCTTGAAAAACAACAGCAACATATGTTGATTGAAACGGTAAATGAGCTTGAATTAGTCAAACTTTCAGAGCCAAACAACATTGAGCTATATGTGAAAGCCACTTAGGGTGTTAGTTTTTGTAGCCTCCTCCACTTCTTATTTTCTTTGTGTAAAAAACCTTCAAGTAATTTACTCACAAAGAGGTTAAGAGGCGCTTCGCTTTTAGAGGAAAACAAACTAAATTATTCAGGTGAAAAATATAAATATTGAGCAGTTATTTGGCTCAAGTAGTTTATTGCTCCCCCCCCCTCATTTATTTCTCATTCTTTTCTCTTTGTGCAAAAGGTCTTTAAGTACTTTATTCACAAAAAGGTTAAAGCGTTTCGCTTTTAGATAAAGTAAAAAAAAATGAGTTACGATCAGCTCACTATTTTAAGAGAAAACTCTCTTAGCTCTCAGTGATAATAACTTACCAACCCTTAAAACATGATCTAAATCAACTTAGCGTCACTCCTACAGCTGCTTAGAAAAATAACTTGATCTCGATCACGTTGCGACCTGCAAACACCGCCTATGATTAACCCATCAACAACGAGGGGAGCAACTCATGAACGTATTCTTTAGAGACTTTTTTACAGATCCAGTTTTATTTATGTCTTTTGGGTTTTTAACCATCGTTGTTTCTTTGTGTATCTTTTTTGCTTTTTTCTTTTTGAAAAAAATACATGACGCAGAAATTCCCGAACAAAATTAAGCACGACGCACTAAAGCGCCTTATTAGTTTACTAGTTAGGCGCTTTTTATTTTCTGAAGCGAAAAATTTGATACACTAGCTTTTCGTTTAATACAAAGTGCGTAGTACAAACATGATCTCTCAGTTCAAACCAGCATGGTGGATGACCAATCGTCACGTTCAGACCATAATGCCGCGTTTTTTCCGCCCATTTCACAATACGTCCTACGAACTTGAGCAACTTGATACACCTGATGGTGACTTTATTGAGCTTGCATGGTCACTTCCACATAATGAAACCGCACCACTTGCTGTTGTTTTGCATGGCCTTGAGGGCAATATAAATAGCTTTTATGCCAAAGGCATGATGAAGGCATTAAAAAAACAAGGTTATGCAGTTGTGCTTATGCACTTTAGAAATTGCTCAACCGAAGTAAATCGCCTACCACGTGCTTATCACAGCGGTGACACCGCCGATTTAGCTTTTTTTATAAATCACTTAAAGCTGCAATTTCCTAAGCGCACTATGGTCGCTGTTGGTTTTTCATTGGGCGGTAATGTACTTGCCAAATACTTAGGTGAAGAACGCGAAAAATGCCCATTAAGTGCAGCAGCGGTGGTATCTGCTCCTTATGATTTGTCGTCATCGAGCGATGTTATTCGTAAAAGCTTAGGTAAAATTTACCAAAAATATCTGCTCGATCGGATGAAAAAATCAATGCAGCGAAAGCTGCCACAAATTAAGCAGCAAATTTCATTAACGCCAAAACAGTTAATGAAAATTGACGATTTATTAGAGTTTGATAATCAGTTAACAGCCCCTCTACATGGTTTTGAAAACGCACACGATTACTACCGTAAAGCCAGTGCTATGCCGTATTTGAAAGATATCGCTGTACCCACACTTATTATTCATTCCAAAGACGACCCTATGCTCTCAATTAAAGCCGTACCGAGTAGGCAAGACGTAAGTGAGCATGTTACGCTGCGCATCTCTGACAAGGGCGGGCATGTTGGTTTTATTAGCGGTAAAAATCCGTTTAAACCTATATTTTGGTTAGAAAAAGCCGTCCCTCATTATTTTAGCCAGCACGTATCAAATAAAGCGAGTAACAAGTAGTAATGATTATCCCTTTTGAACAACTCGATCAAGACACTCTTTATAACTTAATCGAAAGCTACGTATTACGCGAAGGTACCGATTATGGTGAAGTAGAGGCAAGCATCGAATCTAAAGTAAGCCAAGTAAAGCTGCAGCTTAAAAATGGCGAAGCGATGGTGTTTTTCTCAGAATTACACGAGTCTGTAACTATAATTTCAAAAGGTGAATTTAAAGCGCTGCAAAGTGAAGAGCATCAAGCACAGTCGTTTGATTAGGGCGTAGTACTTGTAACTTTTGAATTGAACGTACACAATGGCTTTTTACCCAAAGAGCCAAAACATGATAAAACTCAGCACTCTAGTGGTAGCCATATCACTAGCTTTAACTAGCCAAGCCCAAGCAGAACAAACAATAACAGCATCTGATAAGGCAATTAAACTCGCTAAAGATACCATTTTAATTGATACCCATATTGACGTACCTTATCGAATTCACGAAAGCTGGGTTGATGTAACCAAAGCAACTAGTGATGGCGATTTTGACTATCCTCGCGCTGTAAAAGGCGGTTTAAACGCACCGTTTATGTCGATTTATATTCCTGCGCATTTAGAGTTTGAGGGTAAAGGAAAAAGCTACCAGCTAGCCAATCAAATGATTGATAGTATGGAAGCCATAGTCCAGCGCGCACCCGATAAGTTTGCTATTGCTAGCTCAAGCTCTGATATTGAAGAGCAATTTAAACAAGGTAAGCTGTCTATAGCCATGGGTATGGAAAATGGCTCTCCAATCGAAGGTGATATGAAAAACCTTCAGCACTTTTACGACCGTGGCATTCGTTACATCACGCTAGCGCACTCGCAAAGCAACCATATTTCGGATTCGTCTTACGATATACGCCGTAAATGGAAAGGCTTAAGCCCATTTGGTAAAAAGCTTGTCACTGAAATGAATAATATAGGCATGCTAATTGACGTATCGCATATTTCTGATGATGCGTTTTATCAGGTTATGGAGCTCTCTAAAACGCCAGTAATTGCCTCTCATTCATCACTTCGTAAATACACGCCTGGCTTTGAGCGCAATATGAATGACGATATGCTATTAGCGCTGAAGGAAAATGGCGGTGTTATTCAAATCAATTTTGGCTCAAGCTTTGTTACCGCTAAAGCAGGTAGCTGGGGCAAGCAATTAAAAAGTACAAAAGAGTCAGCTAAAAAAGAAGGTACTAAGTTAAGTAAAGATTTTGATGCTGCGTACCGTGCTAAAAATCCGTATCCATTTGCAAGTCTTGAGCAAGTACTTGACCATATTGATCACGTAGTTGAGCTAATTGGTATTGATTATGTAGGTATTGGCTCTGATTATGATGGAGTTGGCGATTCATTACCTATCGGCTTAAAAGATGTATCTAGCTACCCTAATCTTGTTCAAGGTTTAATGGATAGAGATTATAGCGACAAAGATATTAAAAAGATTTTAAGTGGCAATTTATTAAGAGTTTTAAAACAAGCGCAAGAGTATGCGAAGAAGCACTAAAGCTTTTATCATATATTAGTAATTGGCTAAAAGACCAAGAGCTAACTCAATATAAGCGCGGCCTAGCCGTGCTTATATTTAAGAGCTCAGTTATTTTCAGCAACCTTTTTCCTCAGGCTTCGCAAAACTCAACCCTAGCTACGGCAATAAAGCTATATAGGAGCTAATCACTTTTCTATAGGCATTAAAAAAGGCCACCTGAGTGACCTTTTTCTAACAATTAACTTAAAAGTTAATTATTACTCTACGATAGTTGCTACAACACCAGCACCTACAGTACGACCACCTTCACGGATAGCAAAACGAAGACCTTCATCCATCGCGATTGGTGCGATTAGAGTTACTGTCATCTTGATGTTATCACCAGGCATTACCATTTCTACGCCTTCTGGTAACTGAACGTCACCAGTTACGTCAGTTGTACGGAAGTAGAACTGTGGACGGTAACCTTTGAAGAATGGAGTATGACGACCACCTTCATCTTTAGAAAGTACGTATACTTCTGAAGTGAATGTAGTATGTGGATTGATTGAACCAGGCTTAGCTAGTACTTGACCACGTTCAACGTCTTCACGCTTAGTACCACGTAGAAGTGCACCAATGTTCTCACCAGCACGACCTTCGTCAAGAAGCTTACGGAACATTTCAACACCAGTACAAGTAGAACGAGTTGTATCATTGATACCAACAATTTCTACTTCGTCATTGATGCGGATGATACCAGCTTCAACACGACCAGTTACAACAGTACCACGACCCTGGATTGAGAAAACGTCTTCGATAGGCATGATGAATGGCTTATCGATGTCACGCTCTGGCTCTGGGATGTAAGAATCAAGTGCGTTTGCAAGCTCAACAATCTTATCTTCCCACTCTTTCTCGCCTTCTAACGCTTTAAGCGCAGAACCAGCGATTAGAGGTAAGTCATCACCTGGGAAATCGTATTCAGAAAGAAGTTCACGAACTTCCATTTCTACTAGTTCAAGTAGCTCTTCGTCATCAACCATGTCACATTTGTTCATGAATACGATGATGTAAGGAACGCCAACCTGACGAGAAAGAAGGATGTGCTCACGCGTTTGTGGCATAGGGCCATCTGTCGCAGCAACTACTAAGATCGCGCCGTCCATTTGAGCAGCACCAGTGATCATGTTTTTAACATAATCGGCGTGACCAGGACAATCTACGTGTGCGTAGTGACGTGTAGGAGTATCGTATTCAACGTGAGACGTTGAAATAGTGATACCACGTTCGCGCTCTTCTGGAGCGTTGTCGATTGATGCGAAATCTTTAGCAACACCGCCGTATACTTTTGCAAGTACGTTAGTGATTGCTGCAGTTAGTGTAGTTTTACCGTGGTCAACGTGGCCGATTGTACCAACGTTTACGTGCGGTTTTACGCGTTCAAACTTTTCTTTTGCCAT
>NZ_AUTL01000295.1:0-42976 GCF_000498015.1 Pseudoalteromonas sp. TAE79 | reverse complement strand
ACTTGAATTCAAGTATTAAGTGCAATCATTATGCAGCCACCAGAACTTCTGATTGCCCCGTAAATAATTCATGAGGGGTTTTATACCCTCTTGTTTTTCTTGGCCGATGGTTGAGCTTATCAACTGCCGCCTGTATCTCTGCTTCACTTAGCGCCATAAAGTCAGTTCCCTTGGGGAAGAAGCGTCTAAGTAAGCCGTTGGTATTCTCATTTATGCCCCGCTCCCATGATGAATAGGGATGAGCGAAATACACATCAGCTTCTAATGCTTGTGCAACATGCTCATGGTGAGCAAACTCTTTTCCATTATCTAACGTCACGGTAATAACCTTACCTTTATATGGTGTCATACACTTGATCAGCGCATCGGCTGTTATTTTCGCATGCTTGCTTTCAATTCTGTGAACGACTGTATATAACGTTTTACGTTCAACCATTGTGACAAGCGCATTTTTACGCCCTTTACCTATCACTGTATCGCCCTCCCAATCACCAATCCTAGACTTTGAATCCACAATACTTGGGCGTTCATCAATGCTGACTCGATTAACTATCTGTCCACGTTTATCATAGCTTCCATAGCGTTTTTTATACTTTTTACATGCACGAGTGAGTGTCTTATGTAGCTTGCCACCACGAGCCTTGTCTCTGTAAATATATTGATAAATTGTTTCATGATGTAAAACGACCTGTTTCTCTAAAGCTAAGCGGCCTGCCACTTGCTCAGGGGAAAGTCCGTCATGCAACAATTTATTAATCCAGTGAGTGACGTCCTCTGTTAACTTACTTGCTTTGAAAGATGACTTACGTCTTTGTTCAGCAAAGTTATTGGCTTGGTTAGGCCGATAGCCTTTAAGTCCTTTATTGCGTTTTAGCTCTCTAGAAATAGATGACGGTGAACGAGTTAGTTCTTCAGCTATCTGCTTTTGGTTATTTCCTGCTTTTATTAACGCGTAAATCTGGTATCTTTCTTCTTGTGTCAGCTGTTTATATTTCATTAAAGCAATTTCCTTTGGCGAGAAAATGGCCGAATTATAACAGCTGGCCATCTAATCTGAGAAATTGCACTTATTATCCGAATTTAGGTTATAATAAATCTACGCAAATTACTAAAATGTTTTTCAAGAGTTTTTTCAGAATATACTCCGCCTTTATTAGATAGAAAAAGGAAACCTGAATTATCTGTATTTTCCGAATCTATAAGGTTTTTGTGCTTCGATACATTATATATTCGCTTTTTACTAAACTTATAAATTTCAAGTTCTTCATAAATATCAATGGGGACTTCTATTATTCGGGGCTTATTGAACTTAGTTTCAGTAATCTTAATAGGAATAGCATCTAATTCTGAAGCATCTATTTTACCAATCTGAACTTCTGGGAAGTGACATAACTCACTTATACGAAGTCCTGTTTTAATTGCAAGTCTAAACATCAATGAAAATATTGATGGTAAATTTTTGATATTATTATAAAACAAGGATTGGTGTTCAAAAGTCATTGGTTTAAGTTTTTTATGGGGTGGTGTTGAATCAGCACGAGGGAATATTTTCATGATGTTTGACATATCAATTTGACGAGGCCTGTTTGACTTAGTATGTGCCAGCATGTCGTGCTGATTTTCTCTGTAATCAGTTCCCATATTTACTTTTGAAAAATGTGTTACGACGTTTTCCTGATCATGTTTGATATAATCATGCATTTGCAGCCATTTATAAAAACCAATTACCGAGTTTACATAGCTTTTTGCTGTGCTGAGAGCAAAAGCTTTATTTTCTTCTGAACTTCTATGGCGAGTGTTTAAAAGTAAGAATTCTGCGAAGCGCCAAGGGGCTCCTTCTTCCTCATATTTACTCAAACTTTTATAAGTAAGACATTCAGGTGGTGTTATATTGCCATTAACATCATTTCTTTCATAATGTGTGCTATCAAGAAAGCGAGAGTAAGCAAGCAGAGCTTTGGCAATACTATTAGTGTCCTTGATTTTGCCTTGACCACTTAATCTTGACACAAGATAAAGTGACTGCGGATAAACAATAGTTCCGTCAGGAGCTAAAATGATTTTTGTTTTTTTATAGCGTGATTTTAGTTTTGAGAGTTCAAGAGTAGGGGATATGATGATTTCAGATGTTTCTTCGTTTACTTGTTCTGTAAATTTAACTTTAGCTAAGGTATCAACTTCTATTTCTAATAATCTAAAGTCTTCTTCGTTTACTCCAGTTTGAGTTTTTGACATAACACACCTTTGATATTATCTATTCAAATTAATTACAATTTATCATAGAAAGTCATCAAGGTTTCTTATCATATATTTTAATCAGGGGTAAACTTTTTGTAGCCCCATACACCAAATGCTTCTGCAATGGCGTGGTCTTCGTCGGCTAATAAATCGAAATTAAGCTCTTTTTTAGTTTCAAAGTTTTTAAGGCGCTTAATTGGGTCTGGGCTAATACCTACAACGCGGGTGTTAAATTTAGCAAGCTGTGCTTGCTCATCGCGTAGGTTTTCGGCTTGTACAGTACAACCCGGCGTTGACGCTTTTGGGTAAAAGTACACAAGCACTTGTTGCTCTTTTAACAGCTCGCTTAATGTTACTGTTTCGTCGTTTTGGTTTTGTAGGCTAAAAGCGGGTGCAGTATCGCCAGCTTGTAATGGACTAATTGTGTTCATGTTTAGCATCCTTAACGAATTCGTTTAAAAATATAATCTACGTTTAGTGTGTGAGAAAGGCTCTCAAAACTAATTTTAAATTGATCTATATCTACATCAACCGGAATATTAAACTCAATTTCACAGCGCATTTTTGTATCAGCTTGCTCATCGAACGTGTCTGATTTTAACGAGCAAATGCTGATATTGCTGTCGGCAAAAAAGCGCGTTACTTTGCTCAATGTGCCAGGGGTGTCTATGCCAGTGTATTCAAGCGTGTAACCTGCACAAAACTCGCTAGGAGTATGACTTGCTGTACGCTTCATCATGGTTAGTAGGCCAAGTTCCATGGCTTTAGTAGGCAGTACGTGCTCTATACGGCTTATTGCCGACATGTCGCCGCTGAGTAGCATTATGAAGGTAAATTCGCAGCCTAAAATAGCAATACGGCTGTCAATAATGTTGCAGTGGCAGTCACTAACCAGTTGGGTTAGTTCACTTACAATACCGGGTCTGTCTTCGCCAATCGCTGTTAAAACAATTTGATGATTTGAAAATGCAGTCATGAGTTCAAATACCTTGTTACTTGGATTATATCAACCGAGTTGGCAACACCAAAAATACACACGAGAAGTTGCACGGCGGCGAAGTTTAACACAAAAAGGGCTCTAAACTACAGCACACGCTAATTAAGCACTTTTAAAGTGCGGTGTTTCTTGTTTTTACTGGCACGGGAAAGTACCATAGCTAAAATTTGCTTATTTGCGCTTAGTTTTATTGCTAAGTAGAAGTGCTGAACTTTATTGCATTTAGGCAGCCAAATAATAAATGTAAAGTTAATATTGATTTTACACTGAACCAAATCGGCATTACCCACTCATATATTTGTTAAAACAATTAAAGGGTATGCTAAGGAGAAATATCTGTGCAGTATTGGATCCCAAAAGCACTTGCAGTAAGTGTATTGGTAAGTTTATCAGGGTGTAGTGTATTTATTAATAAGGCACATGACGAACGTAACTATCGTACGCATGAGCCTGTAAAAGCACCAACGTCGTTATCTCAACCAGCTCAAGACCCAGTTTATAAAATGGATGTAGGTCAATACGACAACAATCCTGAAGCTACAAATTACCGCCCACCGGCACAAGTATTAACAATTGCTAAAGGCAGTTGGGTAGAAGAGACAGATAAACAAGCGCGTATTTATTTTGATAAAAACGATGGCATTGCTGATTTAGATGAATTTCTTTGGGACACGATTCAATCAGTCCTCGCTGATAACAATGCAGGAACCACTAAAGAAGACAAGCTACTAGGTACTATTGAAACTGATTGGTACTCAATCATTAAAACCGAAGAAGGTTTTTGGTGGTGGGGCGATGAAGTTAACGATGACTTAGAAAAATTTAGATTCACTATTGAAGAAAAGTCACATCAGCGTACTGCGTCTTTACGTGTAGAGCTGATAGATTTTAAAGGCGACCATACACTTACTGATTTGTTAAAGCAGCAGCTAGAAGTACGTGCGCTTAACCAAGTAGTGAGCGAGTTTGATTACCGTTACCGTCAACTTGAAGTTGATATGCGTAAACGCCAAGGTATTATTTCTCTTGAAATGGGCTTTGATAATAAAGGTAATGCAGCACTTGTAACTGAGCAATCTTACGACGCTGTGTTTGATCGTTTCTCTGGGTTTTTAGAGCGTTTGTCGTTCTCTATTGTTGAAATTAACCCAGATACGGGCTTAATTACTGCAGATTATACTAAACCAGAAACAAGCGTTTGGGATTCAATTTGGGGTGATGACGTAGCTCAACTACCTATTGATGAAGGCCAATACCAAATTTTAGTAAGTAAAACTAAAGAAGGCGGTACTAGCTTAACGTGGATGGATGATAAAGGCGAAACGCTTGAGCCAGGTACTATGAATGGTTTACAACAAGCATTAGAAGCAGCACTCATTCAGCGCGGCATTAAAATTTAAATAATAATAAGTTTTACCACAAAAAGAGCGCTATGCTCTTTTTGTGGTTTTTATAGGTTAAACAATATGTCTCAGCTACCTGAACGTTCACACTATACGTGGCGCACTTGGTTTACTTTTTTGGTTCCTTCGTTAATTGGTGTGTTTTTATTTATGACACCCATTAGTACTTCGCAAGGGATGACCATTCCTATTGCCGTTATGGCAAAAGCGGTTCAAGCAATGATGCTTGGCTCTGCTCAAGCAATTATTACCCTCATTATTTGTATTACAGGGGTTATTTCTGTAATTACTAAAGTGTTTAAACCCGCCGCTATATGTAACTCACCTTTGTTAAAGCATTTATTTGATGTGAGCTGGACATGGCTGGTGGTACGCTTATTTGGTATGGCGTTTGGTTTAATGACGTACTTAAGCCTAGGCAGCGAGATGATTACCTCGGCCAATACTGGCGCGCTGGTATTAAATGACTTATTGCCTGTGTTGTTTTCGGTATTTATTTTAGCGGGCTTATTACTGCCGCTATTAATTAACTTTGGTCTATTAGAGCTTGCTGGTACGTTAATGACCAAAGTAATGCGCCCTGTATTTGGTGTACCAGGTAGAAGCGCGGTTGACTGTACTGCATCGTGGTTAGGTGATGGCAGTGTGGGTATTTTGATGACTGCAAGGCAGTACGATCAAAAGCACTATACACAACGCGAAGCGGCTATTATTGGTACTACGTTTTCAGCGGTTTCAATTACATTTAGTTTAGTGGTGCTTGGGCAAGTTAAACTTGAATACCTATTTGCACCGTTTTACGCAACGGTATGTTTAGCCGGTATTGTTGCCGCTATTATTGTGCCGCGATTACCGCCACTGCGCTTTAAAAAAGATTTACTTATTGATGGCACTGAGCCAGATAGAGACGCTGAAACAATTCCGGGTCATAAAACTTTATTTGGCCATTCGTTAGATGTTGCATTAGCTAAAGCCGATAACTCAACGGGTGTTAAAGGCACTATAAAAGAGGGCGTACATAACGCGCTTGATATGGTGTTTGGTGTGTTACCGGTAGTAATGGCGGTAGGCACATTTGCACTGATCATTGCTGAGCATACGCCTATATTTCAGTATTTAGGTATGCCGTTTGTGCCATTTTTAGAGCTATTGCAAGTACCCGAAGCAGNGCCGCAGCGTCGCAAACTATTATGGTTGGTTTTGCTGATATGTTTATTCCGTCAATATTAGCAGCAGGGACTATCGAAAGTGATGTAACGCGCTTTATTATTGCCGCAATGAGTGTAACTCAGCTTATTTATATGTCTGAGGTAGGTGCACTTTTACTTGGCAGTAAAATACCGGTAAATATTTTAGAGCTATTTATTATATTTATTTTGCGAACGCTAATTACTTTACCTGTTATTGCGCTAATGGCGCATTGGCTAGTAGGCTAAATTAGCAAAAATATATTTAGCGAATTGGTATTATTGAAAAAGCCCTGATTGATCAGGGCTTTTTTGTGTCTGTTGTATTTTTTATATTGGCGTTGGGCTTTTTAAACTCCTGTTTTGCAGAGAGTCTAATCAGCGCAATATTACCAATGATAATGGCAAAAACAACAGCGACAGTAATTACAATATGCCAAGTTTGCATCGCAGTATCACCTAATCTTTAGTACGTTTAAGTGTGACCGCTTTGCGCTATAACAGCAATTAAATTACTCAAAATACAATCAATAACTTTAAACACAATCAATAACGTTAAAAACGTCTCGCTACCGAAAGCGTTAAAAAGTTAAGCCCGGGGTTTGGCTCTTTAAAGCCAGCGTTTGAATAGTGAATAACGCGAAGGGCAACATTGGTGTGGCCAAAATCGGCTACAAGGCCTATGCGGTCTTCAAACTGGTAGTGAGTACTTATGTTTTTTCCAGCAAATTGCGTTTCATCAATCAGTGATACACCAATGCCTGCTTCTACATAAAATGGGGTATTGTTAAAACTAAAAGCAGGAAATTGCAGCACAGGTGACATAGCAAGTACTAGGTTTGATTGTGTTTCATCGCCGTGGCGGTATTCCCACATGTTTACGCTGGTTTCAAAGTAAAAGCGTGCATCACCAATAATGTTTTGCATACCAGGTGCATGATACTGATACGCAAGCTTAACGCCATTTACGTTACCTTCGCCTTTGAGAAGGTCAACGGCATAACCTTGGCTCGATTGAGCAAAAGCAAGTTTGCCAAAAAGTGAAACTACTAATACAAAAGAGATAATAAGTGTTTTAAGTGACGTTTTCATAGGTGCCAAATGCTTCTTTGATTTAAGTTGATAACTAAATGATAAGGGCGGCCTGT
This sequence comes from Pseudoalteromonas sp. TAE79, assembly GCF_000498015.1. Taxonomy (NCBI): domain Bacteria; kingdom Pseudomonadati; phylum Pseudomonadota; class Gammaproteobacteria; order Alteromonadales; family Pseudoalteromonadaceae; genus Pseudoalteromonas; species Pseudoalteromonas sp. TAE79. Next base: position 36,003 of record NZ_AUTL01000295.1, on the reverse strand, counting down.
TAACAATTACAATGAGGACAAAATGCCGGTTGTATATGAGCTGTTAATGGAGTTTTCTAACTGCTTGAATTTATTTCATTTATTTGATTGGTGCTAATTGGGCATTAATAAGTTGCTTATTTGTGCCTTTTTTATTGCGTATGGTTCGCGTAAATTACAGCCATCTTAATCACACAGACATATACAATTATGAAACTCTTTAAACTATTCGTTTTAGCCACTGCTTTTTTTAGCAGTTCGTTATTTGCACAAGCTCAGCAATCACCAGATCAGTTACTTGAATCGGTAGCCGACAAGCTTTTTGCAGATATTGGCCAAGTAAACTCAAAAGGGACAGCCAGCAAAGAAGCAATGGCTGCCATTGTTGAAAAACGTTTAATGCCACATATTGATGTTAAGTTTGTGTCGTTTAAATTATTAGGTAAACACATTAAAGGCATAGAGCGCGAACAAGCAGTGCAGTTTATAGATGCAGTAGAGCATTACTTAACAGGCACATACGCTGGTGCACTAATGAAGTACACGGGTCAAAAAGTAGTATTTGAGCGTAATAACGCAAAAAGTGACTCTGAATACGCAACAGTTAATACGCAAATTATTGAGCCAAATGCGCCTACTATCGACTTAAGCTTTAAGCTTCGTTTAGGTAAAAACAATGAGTGGAAAGTATACGATATTGTTGCTGAAGGCATTTCACTATTAAGTGCTAAACAAAAAGAGATTATTCAACGCATTTCTGATGTGGGTTTAGAGCAAGTTATTAGCGAGTTAAAAAGTAAATAGACTATTTGTCTGGCTCTGATTAAGCCCAACTCCAACCTCAAAAACGGCCAATTACTTATGTACTCGGCCGTTTTTATATTTTTGCTAAGGACAATACCAATCCACAGTAATACTTAATCATTTAGAACAACTAAATAACGAAATTTTTGCCTTGCTATCACACGGTTTTCTACCTCAAAATAAATCACTTAATTAAGCGAATTGGTATAATCCTAAAGGATTGTTGTTATTGCGTAATTTTGCGCTAGCAGCAAAACAAAGGTGTGCTAGAATATCGGCACTTTGATTAAGCGTGGTGTCAGCTTAAAACTGATATAACTTACCACCCCCAAGCCACACTGGAGTTGTGTTGTTTTAATGGAAAATGTACTGATTTGGCCAAAGGAATACCCATTACTTATTAAAGGACTGGTAGAACAAAACGGTGCCTTTATTTTAGATGCTTTGGAAGCTTGGCCTGCTTGTCGTTCTACAAATGAAGACGATGGTGTATGCACCACCGTGCTGCCACCTATTTATTATTTGGCATGGCTAACCCCGCTGGAGCCATTTGAAGAATGTTACTTTCAACATATCTCTGAATATGACGAAGACGCACAAGCGTATATTAGTGCGGTTAAAAGCCATTACTACGATAATGAATACACCCCTGAAAGCTTAGTGCTTATGCTGTGCCAGCGCCTTGAGAAATACGCAAGCGTGGCTGCACAAAATACCATAGATACGCCACTGTCTTTAGTTGATTTATTTTTTAGTAAACGCTATTTCACCTTAATTGAGCATGCGTTAAATAATAAAAGTAAACTCTCGGCAAAGGACACATTAGCGCTTTGGAAAGAAGTTGATTTTAGAGAGCGCCTAAGTGCGTTTATTCCAGAGTCTATTGCTGATTTAGATACTCTCTCTGAACTTGCCAGCGAAAAAGTAGCTGCGGGTAAAGACTATTTTACGCTGCTTACGCAGGTTTCTCCTGATGTTGACTCTGTTGTATTGCTAGAAAAAGCTTTGCTTACTCATTTACGTAAAAAAACAGCTAAGCAAACAATGGCTATGCGTTTTATTGAACAAGGCGCTACAGGTGTGCTTGCTGATGAAAACAATAAAACAGCTTTTATGTGGGCGGCCGAAAAAGGCTTTGTAAATGTGGTTGAAACGCTACTTGCAAAGCAAGACAAAAAAGCGACAGATAACTTAGGTAATACTGCACTTCATTATGCTGTGTTTGCTAAAAATGAGTCGTTAATGGTGCTGCTTATTAAAGCCGGATACGATTTTAGAGCACGTAATAAAGAAGGTTTAAGCTGTTACCGTTTAGCGGTGAGTATTAAAGCTAATAACTTAGTTAAATGTTTAGAGCGTGACTTTGGTATTAAAGAACTTTCGCCAGAAGGGCAGTTCGATCGCATTAAAAAAGTGCATGTGCTACATGCTATTGTGACTATATTGCTGCCTTTACAGTTGTTTTTCTTTTTTGATGAAACCCTCTCAATTAAAAGTGAGCTGACGCTGGGTTTAACTATGACTGCAGTGATTTGTTTTTTCTTTGCGACCACTTTAAAACGCTGTGCGCTATATCCACATATTAAACACCCTTGGGGTTTGTTTGTGCTTAGAGGCTTTTCGTTTATTAGCTTAATTGCTCAAATAGGGTTGGCGAGTATTGTGGTGCTAGCTGCCTTGAACGATTTAGTTTAGCTAGTTTTAAACAATTAATAAAAAACGCGCTTAAAGTAATTTAAGCGCGTTTTTTTGTATATAGCGTTTATGGTTAAGCCTTATTTACCGTGCTCATTTGCTGCTTTTTCTTCAGCTAATTCTTCTTTAAGCTTACGGATTTTTAAACCTTGTTCTTGTCCGCGGTGTCTTGCGTAGTAAGTACAACCAATAAACATTGAAGAGGCAAACACAAGCTCTAACAACACCCAAATTAATTCATCTGGTGCTGCCCACAGCATGGTAAGACCGTGGATAAAATAAAGCATTACAATAAAGTTAGCCCACGCATAGGTGTATGTGTTGTCTTGAATTATGCCTCTTAGCGGCAGCAGTAAAGGAATGATAGGAAAAAACAATGACACCCAACTAGTATTACCGTCTAGAGGGGGTACAAAATACATCCACAAAGGAATCAGAATAAGTAAGCCAACATAGCCAAATAGTGCTGCACGTTGAAATTTTACCGTAATCGGCTTTTTAGCTGGATTGTCAGCTGTAGTCATTTAAGTTTTCTCGCAATGTGAGTAAGGCGTTTACCAACGCTTTGGCATATTTTAATTTCGTCTTTGCTTAGCTGTGCACTGTTAGCGCTGCCAGCGACGTGTGTTGCACCGTATGGTGTTCCACCGGTTTGTGTTGCAAGTAGTTCGGGCACATCATATGGCACGCCCATAAGCATCATACCGTGGTGTAATAGTGGCAAAGATAAGTTAAGTAAAGTTGCTTCATTTCCACCATGCATACTACTTGATGACGAAAATACACACGCTGGCTTATCGATTAATTGGCCTTTTAGCCACAAGTCGCTGGTGGTTTCCCAAAAGCTTTTTGCTTGAGAGGCCATCATGCCAAATCGAGTTGGTGTACCAAATGCTAAACCATCGCAATTTATTAAATCATCTTTGGTGATCACAATATCGTGCGCATTTTTAGCCACAAAGGTGCGAAGTAGTGCACTAGCACCTTGTTGCTCTATCGACTCTGCTATCTCGTGAGCCATTGCTTCAACTGAGCCATGGCTTGAGTGATAAAGCACCACAATGGTTGCACTCATTATAAAACGCTTAGTACGTTTTCTGGTGGACGACCAATCGCTGCTTTATTGTTATTAACTACGATAGGGCGTTCAATCAATTTTGGGTATTTGACCATAGCGTTAATAAGTGCATCCTCATTTGTTTCATCTTTCAAATTAAGCGCTTTGTAGTCATCTTCTTTTGTGCGCATCATTTCACGTACGGATGAAAAACCAAGTTGGATTACAAGCGTTGAAATTTGCTCGTGAGTAAGAGGGGTTTTTAAATACTCTACAACACTTGGCTCTATCGCTTTACTTTGCAGTAGCGCTAGCGTTTCGCGTGATTTAGAACAACGTGGGTTGTGGTAAATAGTAACAGACATAAAATGATTCCAAAGTGTGAATTGCGTCTATTTTAGGGTAAGCGCTTGCAGACTTAAAGTCTTGCAAGCTCTTTTTGTAAAAGTCGATACTGGGTAAGTAGTGCTTTTAAACGTTGTTGCTTTACAAGTTCGGTTGGCTCTACGAAGTTAAGTGCTTTTTGTACTTCGTCTGCGGCTTTTAAATAAGCACCGTATTGAGCCAATACATCGGCGTTCGCTTCGTGATATGAGGCTAATTTATCTTGTTTTTTATACGCATCAGCAAGGAGTTGTTTACCTAAGTTGTGGTCGGGCTTTTCGAGTAAAAAACTCTTCAAAATATTTTCGGCTAGTTCATATTGCTCAGCTTCAAGTGCTGCGTTGGCATAGTTGAGCGTAATTACCTGATTATTAGGGCGATACTGATTTAAATCGGCTAAAAATTTTACGGCTTCATCTGCCTTTTTTTGCGCGATGAGTAAGTCGGTATGGGTATCTATATAAAATAGGTTTTTAGGATCGTTTTTTAAAAGCTCGTCTAGTATTGGGGCTGCTTCATCAAGCTTTTTTTGATCAAGTAAGCTAATAGCTAAACCGTACTTTAAAGCGGTGTTATCGTAGCTATTTTCGCGTAGTCGTTTTCTAAATAGGTCTTCGGCGTTTTCTGGTTTGTTGTCGTAGCGCGCAAGCACGCGGCTTTTAGCTAAATTAAACTCAAGACTGGCACTCATATGACGCACAGGAAATTGCTCTGCACGCAAACGCACATCTGATACTCGGCTCTCTGGTAATGGGTGAGTAAGTAAAAACGCAGGTGGTTTATATTTATAACGAATTTGCGCGGCAAGTTTAGTTAAAAATTCGCTCGATGCACGGGCATCAAAGCCTGCATTGTTAAGCGTTTGCATGCCTATGCGGTCAGCTTCTTGCTCGGCTGAGCGACTATGCGTTAACTGACTAAAAGCAGATTGTGTTTGGCTGGCAGATATAATCGCAATACCCGCGTCGGGTGCAACAACGGTTGCTAATATACCTGCAATCATACCGGCAATAGTCAGCGCGCTGTTATCTTGTTGTTGCTGTATTCTTCGTGCTAAGTGGCGCTGTGTTACGTGAGCAATTTCGTGACCAAGCACTGAGGCAAACTGGCTCTCGTTATCGGCTTNCCGCCATAAAAGGCGAAGGCATTTATTTCTGAGTTATTTATCCAAAAAAACGAAAACGGAAAGCGCACGTCATTAGCATTAGCAACGAGTTTACGGCCAATAGTTGTGAGGTATTCATCAAGCACTGGGTCATTTATTACTGGTGATGAGCCTCGTATTTGCATCATCATTACTTCGCCAATGGCTTGTTCTTTTTCGAGTGGCAGTGCTTGTAATGCAGATGTTCCTAAATCAGGAAGCGTAAAGTTCGTTTGCGCTTTTAAAGGTTCGCTTATTAATAAGCTAAACGTAAGCGCAGCACTGCATAAAGTGATAAATGCTGATTTTAGCTGCATTTTATTCCTTGTTAATTTGTTCGCCAATTGCAATTTTGGCTATGTCTATTTCGTCACTGCTTGCACGGCTGTCTTTTTCGCACAATTGGTATAGTTCTTTTATTGTGACTCCATCAAGCTTTACAACGTTCAATTCTCGCTGCAAAAAAGTAATAATTTTATGTACTACTTTGTGTGCATGTAAAATAATGGCTTTATCTGCTTTGTCGCCTCGTTCAAAATAAAAGCCAATAAACTTATGTAACTGACTTATTCTGATCAAGTTTTTCATTGAATGTGGGTCCCACACTCTAAACTCCATAAAGCGATTGTTTTTTATGTATTGATCAACAATAACATCTTTAGCATAAGGCTGTGCCCATAGCTCAAAACCTCTGTCGGTAAATACTTGGTGCAGCGCAATACGTGGCTTATGTTTGGTATGTATTTCACCTAAGTTATCTTCATAGCCTTCTAATAAATCTAAGTTCCAATTGCGTTTATCTAAAAGTTGTTTAACTGCATTGTCGAACCCATGATCTAAAATTCCTTCTGATTCGCTTATTGATGAGGCAACAAGGTGATAAAAAGGAGGTAGTTCGCCCCAATTAATCTGCTTTTTAAACCAATTAATCTCTTTGAGTGTTGGATTACTTGGTAGTTGCGCTTTATTATGCGTGCCAGGCATTAACTTATCCTTACTGCTAGTTATGTTATAAGGATAAACTATTGCAGGAATTGTTTTAACAAAAAGTTACAATGGTTTGAGTATATAAATACGTAGACCGTAAATATGCGACTTATTATTCATTTACTATACGGATAAAGTAGTTATGGTAGAGCGCGATTTAAAAGAGTTTAAGTGTCCTCAGCAATTTGTGCAGTTCAAGCTTGCGCTTCGAAGTGCACAGTCATCAAAACAATGCATCACTTTTAGTCTTAATGAAGGTGAAAGTGCGAACGACATTGAACGTTTTTTGCAAAAAAATGCTTATAGTTACAATTTTGATAAACAACGTGGGTTGTTATTAGTGGAGCCATTACATGTTTGAATACGTAAAAACATGGTACGAAAGGAAGTTCTCGGATCCTCATTCGTCTACCTTATTATTTTTATTATTGGTATCAGTTGCCTTACTTTACTTTTTTGGCGCGTTAATTGTTCCTGTGCTTGTTGCACTGGTTATCGCTTATTTACTAGATTGGCCGGTTGTTCATTTAGAGCGTGTTGGCTTAAAACGTTTTACTGCAACAATTATTGTAATGTTGATATTTATTAGCATTATGCTCACCCTTATTTTAGTTATTGGCCCAGTGCTTTGGAAGCAAACCAGTAACTTAGTGCAAGAAACACCGCATATGCTAGAGCAGGGGAAGTCTTATTTAATGGCTTTACCTGAACAATACCCAAGTTTAATTAATATAGAACAAGTACAAGCAATTGTTGCAACCGTAGAAGCTAAAATTATTGAGTTTGGTCAAGCGGTATTATCGTTTTCACTTACGTCTTTAAAAGATGTTGTTGCTTGGCTTATATATTTGGTGCTTGTGCCGTTACTGGTGTTTTTTATGCTTAAAGATAAGCTGGAGTTGACAGGGAGTATAGCTAAACTGATCCCGCAGCAACGGCGCTTGATTTTACAAGTGTGGAACGAAATGAACCAACAAATTATGAATTACATTCGCGGTAAAGTATTCGAAATTTTAATTGTTGGTGGTGTGTCTTTCATTGCATTTACTGTTTTAGATTTGCGCTATGCAGCTTTACTTGGTGTGCTTGTTGGCTTTTCGGTATTAATTCCATTTATTGGCGCGGCACTCGTCACTATTCCGGTAGCGGCAGTTGCACTGTTTCAGTTTGGATTAGAAACGCAGTTTTGGACCATTTTAATTATTTATGGAATTATTCAAGCGCTTGATGGCAATGTACTTGTACCGCTGTTGTTTTCTGAGGCAGTTGATTTAAATCCGGTATTTATAATTGTCGCGGTATTATTTTTTGGTGGTTTATGGGGGTTTTGGGGCGTATTTTTTGCCATCCCACTGGCCTCATTAGTAAAAGCGCTAATAACAGCTTGGTCGTCAACGCACGAAGAGATCAGCAAAGAGCTCAGTGAATAGTTAAGCAAACAGACTTTTAGTTTAAAAAAGCATAGTAAACGCACCTCTAGTGCTAATTGATTATTACTCATTACCTGTAAATTTATGTACTATTGGTAATAAGATATATTTTTTAGTAATAAGGTGCGTTTTTTAATGTCTGAGTTTTTATTGCACGATGAGCCAGTAAAACAAGTTTACCTTGATGCAAATGCAACGACCCCTGTGTTGCCTTGTATTGCTGATGTTGTTTCTCATACCATGCAAATATGTTTTGGTAATCCTTCAAGCCCGCACATCACAGGTATTCAAGCCAAGCATTTATTAGAACAAACACGTCAAAAGGCACGCACGGTTATTGGCGCAACTAATGGCGATATCCTATTTACCTCTGGTGCAACGGAGGGTATTCAAACTGCGGTGGTTTCTACATTAATTAATGCTAAAAAGCAGTCTATTAAAAACCCTGTATTATTATATGGCGCTACTGAGCATAAAGCGGTGCCAAATACACTCAAGCACTGGAATAGCGTACTTGACGTTAATGCTGAGGTGCTTGCTATTCCGGTTGATAGTAACGGTATTTTAGATTTAAATTTTATCGCAGAGCATATTAATAACGCTTTGATGATTTGCACCATGGCCGTTAATAACGAAACCGGTGTATATCAAGATTTACCCGCTATAGAGCAGGTAATTCGTNTAGCCGTAACAAAAGTGTATCGTGGATGGTGGATTGCGTGCAGGCACTCGGTAAGCAAGCGCTCGCACTGAGTAATACAACTATTGATTACGCTCCTTTTTCGGGGCATAAGCTTTACGCACCTAAAGGTATTGGCTTTTTATATATTCGTAGTGGCAGTGCGTACACGCCTTTTATAGCGGGTGGCGGTCAAGAAAGTGGAATGCGCTCAGGCACCGAAAATCTACCCGGTATTGCAGGGTTAAATAAACTATTTAGTATGTTACTTGATAAATCAGACGATACATTTAAACCAATTAGCATACTTAACTCTTATCGAAGCCAGTTACAAAGCGCGATAAAAGACACCTTTGGCGATATTACATTCAATCATGATTTTGCTTATAGCGTGCCTACCACACTTAACTTTGCGGTAAACGATTTAACGAGCAAAGAAGTGATTGATTTATTTGATGCTGCGGGCATTCGCGTAAGTGGTGGCTCGGCTTGTAGTACGGGCGCATCAACAAGTTTTGTTTTAGATGCAATGGGTGCAAGTAAGTGGCAAAGTGAAAATGCGATTAGGCTATCATTTGGACCTGCTGCAACACAACACGATATTGATGATGCTTGTGTGCGGATTCGCGCTCTTAAAGCAATACTTCAGGCTAACTGTTTAATTGTATCTGATAGCACTACACCACAACAAGAGGTGTGCGCACTTGGCCTTACTCAGTTTAGGCACCAAGGAGCATGTAGTTGGCTTTATGTGAGCGATGATAAGCGCGCAGTTATAATAGACCCGATTGTTGAGCTTATTCCGCGCTTTGAAAAAATAGCCAATACACAAAACTTAACTATATCAGCGGTGCTTAATACTCATCTGCATCAAGAGCGAGAGTCAGCGACTAATTTATTAACCAGCGTTCTTGCATCAAGAGTTGTAAAAGGTGAGGTTGATGCTTTAGGTTGGCCACTAAATGCAGAAAGTATTAGCTTAGCAAATGACGTACTTGAAAAAGTAGCGACACCTGGGCACAGCAAAGATAGCGTAAGTTATTTATTAAAAAATAGTAATGGCGAAACGCGTTATTGTTTTTGTGGTGATTTAATTTTGCCTGCAGGACTTGGCAATACGTCCCTTACGGGTGGGGATGCAAAAGCAATGGCACGCTCTATTTTAGCAATAAGCGAGCAACTAAATAGCACCAGCATTATTTGCTCAGGGCACGACTACCAACAATGTTTTGCCATGAACTGGGCTGTACAACAAAACCAAACGCCATTACTCAATGCGTTAGTAAGCGGCAGTATTTCAGTTGATGAATTTACAATACAAAAGCAGCAGTACGACGCTTCAAAGCAAGTAAATAACACGCAATTGTGTGGTTATGTAAATGCATTGCCTGAGATTGATACACAGCAATTAAATTTTGATGACGCTAAAGCAATGTTAAACACCAGCGATGTGTATTTAATAGATACTCGGGAGCCGTATGAACATGGAGCAAATAATGTTGCTCAGTTATTTAATACACTAGATGAAAAAACATTAAATATACCGCTTAGCAGAATGGCAAATGCGGTATTTGAAGGGCAGTTAAGTAAAAATAACAACTATATTTTATTATGCCGCAGTGGTAACCGCTCAAAGATTGCTGCGAGCAATTTAATGCAGCTAGGATACAAAACGGTTTATAACCTAAGTGGTGGGCTAGCGCTTAGTAATTAAGCAAAGATTTTAATTTATACAAAATCGGCTTTAGAGCCGATTTTTTGTTTTTAAGGTTTAATTGTTTGCAAGGCAAACAATTACAGTAATTAGTGAATAACTATGAAAAGTAATTAGCAGCGCTTATAAAAATTCATTAATATTTCATTTTGATTGATTAAGCTATGCCGTTGCCTTTAAAATTACAGGTAAATTAATTTATAAAATTTTTATGATACCGGTGTCAAAAGCTAAAAATTGCGTTATCATCTGCACATAAAATTATAAAAACAGCACTTTTTTTGCATTTTTAGTTATACTATTTGCGCTTTAATTTAGTGTGAATAAGTAGTAATAAGAGTTTTTCTTTTATAAAAAATATTTTTAAATCAATTGATTGAAAAAAATAGAGGATATTTCCATGTCTAACCGAACGCAACTAGCAAGTTGGCAAGCACTAGAACAAAGTGCAGCTAAGATGAAACAAACACATCTAAAAACGTTATTTGCACAAGATGACACGCGCTTTTCTCAGTTTTCTACTCAAGTACCAGGCGTATTATTCGACTATTCTAAGCAACTTATTGATAACGATGTTTTTGCTAACTTAATGTCGCTTGCTAAAGAATGCGATATTGCATCGTGGCGCGATAAAATGTTTAGCGGTGAAAAAATAAATATCACTGAGGATCGCTCAGTTTTGCATACGGCACTTCGTAATCGTGCTCACACTCCATTAATTGTTGATGGCGAAAACGTGACACAAGCCGTAGACAACGAGTTAGCTAAAATTAAAGTGTTTGTTGAAAAAGTTCGTAGCGGTAAATGGTTAGGCTATACCGGCAAAGCGGTAAAAGATGTTGTAAGTATTGGTGTTGGTGGCTCTAACCTTGGTCCACAAATGGCAACTGAGGCATTAAAAGCACTTGCTGATGATACGTTAAATGTTCACTACGTATCTAATGCTGACGGTGTACAAATTTCGTCTATATTAAAAGCCATTGACCCTGAAACAACATTATTTGTTATTTCTTCAAAAACATTTACGACGTCAGAAACCATGACAAACGCAAAGACGGCGGTTGACTGGTTTTTACAAACAACAAAAGATGAAAGTACAATTGCAAAGCATTTTGTTGCAGTAAGTACAAATTTAGAAAAAACGGCAGCCTTTGGTATCAGCGACGAAAACGTATTCACTATGTGGGATTGGGTTGGTGGTCGCTTTTCACTTTGGAGTGCGATAGGCTTACCAATTGCTTTATATTTAGGCTACGACGCCTTTGAAGCAATTTTAGAAGGTGCGTTTGAAATAGACGAGCACTTTAAATCTGCGCCGTTTGAGCAAAATATACCATTAATTATGGCATTGCTTAGTGTATGGAATACGAGCTTTTTAGGTTATACAGCGCAAGCTATATTACCGTACGATCAAGCACTGCATATGTTGCCTGCGTATTTACAGCAAGGCGAAATGGAAAGTAACGGTAAACACGTTAACTTTGCAGGCGAAACGGTACCTTATACTACGGTTCCAATTATTTGGGGCATGACGGGTATTAATGGCCAGCATGCCTTTTATCAGTGTTTACACCAAGGTAATGTAATTGTACCTGCAGATTTTATTGCATCAGTTAAGCCACAAGTGAATGTTGATAAGCATCACGATATTTTATTATCGAACTTTTTTGCACAAACAGAAGCGATGATGAGTGGTGTAGATGCAGCGCAAGTTACAGCTGATTTAACCGCTAAGGGTAAATCGCAAGCAGAGATTGATGAGTTATTAAATCATAAAATTCATCAAGGCAATCGTCCTACAACGTCTATGCTATTAGATACAGTAGATGCTAAAACAGTGGGCCGTTTAATTGCACTGTATGAGCATAAGATATTTTGCCAAGGCATTATTTTACAAATATGTTCGTTTGACCAATGGGGTGTAGAGCTGGGTAAAGGTTTAGCATCTAAAATTGAGAGTGAACTCACTGATGATAGCGTGAAACACGCTCATGATAGTTCTACAAACGGCTTAATGGCGTACTATAAACAAAACCGTACGCAGTAAAAAATTCGCTTACGCAAGTAAGTAAACCGAGTACCTTTGAACGGGTAGCGCTGGAGTGCTTAGGGTCTGTATTTTTGTGAGAGGAGATACAGGGCCCCTAAGGCTCATTTAATAAGCGCAATGATAAACAATAATAATAAATCATCGATACAGAACAATTCAGCAGGCTTTTATTTAAATACAGCTATAAAAGCCATCTAATCTAGCAATAAATAGGCATACCCGCGCATTTACAAAATGTACTGGGTATCACAACGTAGAGAGTAACTATGCTTAATCCTTTTGATATTATAATTTTTGGGGGCGGTGGTGATCTTGCGTTACGCAAATTGCTACCTGCAATGTACAGAGCATATCAAGAAGGTAACTTACCTGAAGGCTCACGTATCCTCCCAACAGTTCGCGAAGAATCTAAACGTGCTGAATACGTAGAAACAGCGCATAAAGCATTACAAGAATTTTTAAGCAAAGGTGAGTTTAACGCTAAAGATTGGAAAGCGTTTTCTACTTTTTTAGTGCCAGTAGTAAGTAATGTTACAGAAGCAGACGACAACTGGGATGTGTTAAAAGGCATTTTAGATGAGCACGAAAACACTAAGTCTCGCGTGTTTTATTTATCGCTTCCGCCTGCTGTTTACGGCACATGTTGTGAAATATTATCGACTAAAGGTTTAATTACACCTACATCGCGCGTTGTTGTTGAAAAGCCAATTGGTTATTGCGGTGATTCTGCAGAAGCAATTAACGGAAAAATTGCAGAATTTTTTAATGAAGAGCAAATTTTCCGTATTGACCATTACTTAGGTAAAGAAACAGTACAAAACTTAATGGCGCTGCGTTTTTCAAACTCATTGTTTGAAAATATGTGGGATGCTAAATCTATTGATAACATCCAAATTAGCTTATCAGAAACGGTTGGCCTTGAAAGCCGTGCTGGTTTTTACGATAAAGCCGGTGCACTTCGTGACATGGTTCAAAACCACTTATTACAACTACTTTGTCTAGTTGCAATGGAGTCGCCTAATAAGCTTAACGCTAACAGCATTCGTAACGAAAAACTAAAAGTATTAGAAGCACTTCGCCCGCTTGTAGATGGTGATGTTGATGAAAATATTGTTCGTGGTCAATACGTACCAGGTGACTTAAACGGTAAAATTGTACCGGGTTACTTAGAAGAGCTAAATGAAGGTTCTAGTAAAACAGAAACGTTTGTAGCTATTCGCGCGCATATCGATAACTGGCGCTGGGCAGGTGTTCCATTTTACCTTCGTACGGGTAAACGTATGGCTAAGCGCTGTGCAGAAATTGTGGTTGAATACAAAAAAGTATCTCACAATATCTACGAAGATAACGTGGGTAATATCGAGCCAAATCGTCTTGTTATTCGTTTGCAGCCAGAGGAAACAATTCAACTAACGCTTATGTCTAAGCGCCTTGATAATCTTCAAATGCAACTTGAGCCAGTAACAATGAATATTGAGCTTTCACAAGCTTACAGCAATGGTTTCCACTCAGATGCGTACAAACGTTTAATGCTTGATGCCGCTGCTGATAACCCGTCGTTATTTATTCACCGTGATGAAGTTCGTCAAGCGTGGAAGTGGATTGATCCAATCATCGACCGTTGGCAAGACAAAGGTAAGCCTGCGCTTTACCGTGCTGGTAGCTGGGGACCTGATGATGCTGATGAATTATTGGCAGAAAACAATCATGTATGGTTTAACACAGGCGATAAGGTATAAGCATGGCAACACTAGTTGAAAAGTTTTTTGATGATAAAGACGCGTTAACAGCTGAGCTTTCTGCAACGCTTGAGCAATCATTACGTGATGGCATTAAAAACGATGGCCGTGCTGTATTAATGGTGTCGGGCGGCTCGTCTCCTGCGCCCGCTTATAAGCATTTATCAACACTTGATTTAGATTGGCAACATGTTGATGTTGCTATGGTTGATGAGCGTTGGGTAGACCCAAGCCATGAAAAAAGTAATGAAGCATTTATTAAAAGTACTTTATTACAAAATCATGGTAGTGCTGCAAACTTTATTACTATGAAGAACGCTGCAGCAACGGCTCAACAGGGCGCACAAGAGTGTGAAGCGGCTTATAGCGAGTTAAAAAGCCCATATGATGTAACTATTTTAGGTATGGGCCCAGATGGCCATACAGCGTCGTTATTCCCAAATGCAGACGGTTTAGAGCATGGTTTAACAACTGAGCAAACAGTATGTGCAATTAATGCGATACAAAGTGATGTGACGGGTAGTATTACTGAGCGAATGACGCTTACGTTAAATGCCATTGCGCAATCTAAAGTGGTTAAGCTTTTAATTAGCGGTGAAGAAAAACTCGCTGTTTATAAGCAAGCAAAAGCGGGCGGCGATGTTAATGACATGCCACTTCGCGCTGTGCTTAATCACCCAAGTATAAATATTGAAGTATATTGGGCGCCTTAATTTAGATGCCAATTTAACTTTTAAAGGCCGCTTATATAAGCGGCCTTTTTTATTTGCTTAAATTTAAGCCCAAACACTGCAAAAAAATAGCTTTGAACTGTTAACCAATGTTAATGAATAACTTTGATTTGTATTAAAATCAACCACGAAGTGTGTTGTTTTTGAACAAAATTTATGAGTTTGAGCTGTATGTTTTTTAGCAACGTTCAGATTTAGTTAAATTTTATTTTTTCATGGTTGTTGTCATAAAAGTTTCCCTTCCTTTTTTAGCTCAAAAGCATTAGCCTAAAGGCATTAACAATGAAACATATAAATTAAAATAAACGGAGCAGTAACATGGCGGAGCAACAAGTACAGCCTTTACACAACGAAAAACATGCCAACACTAAAATTCAAAACGGCATCAATGTAGAATTCATGAAAACTCAACACTTAGTGCCAGTAGTTGCACATGAGTTTGCACGTGTAGCAAACGAGTTTCCAATGTCATTCGTTAAAAATAACGAAACAGGCACTTTTCAAGCAGTTGCTATGTTTGGCTTAGAGCCAGGCGAAAACCTTTTTGTAGAAGATGGTAAATGGACTGCAGCATTTGCACCTATGGCATCTACTCGTTACCCACTGGGTTTAGTTAAACACCCAGATCAAGATCAATACGGTATCGTAATTGACGAAGCAAGTGCGCTTGTTGGTGAAGACGAAGGTAATGCATTATTTGAAAACGGCGAAGAAACAGATTACCTAAAACGTCGTAAAGAAGCGCTAGTATCATTTATTGAGTTTTCTCAAGTAACTGAAGCGTTCACTAAATTTCTTGCTGATAAAGAGCTACTAATTGCGCAAACGCTAACAGTAGACATTAAAGGCGAGAAAAAAGACATCAACGGTATTTACCTTATCGATGAGAAAAAACTAAATGAGTTAAGCGATGCTGATTTCTTAGAGCTTCGTAAACGTGGTTACTTAGCACCAATTTACTCGTTCTTAACGTCTACTCACCAAGTAGCACGTTTAGCGCGTTTAAAAGCTAAACAAGCTTAATTACAAACACATAAAGTTTTAAAAAGCGCCTTAAGGCGCTTTTTTTATGCCATTAAACTCACTTTAGTTGAAATTAAGTCCGTAACCATTCACATTAGTTTATAACTTCCCCATAAAAGAACTCATTATGAAAACACCATTATTAGCGATTTTTGCGAGCAGCTTTGTTGCTTTAAGTAATAGCGCAGTAGCTGCAGAGACTCCTTTTGCCATTGCGATTCATGGTGGGGCAGGGACAATTGAAAAAGCACGATTTACACCCGCTCAAGAAAAAGAGTATCGTGCAAAATTAACGCAAGCAGTAGAGACAGGTTATAAAGTATTACACCAAGGCGGCGAAAGCTTAGATGCGGTAATTGCAGCAATTGCAGTATTAGAGCAATCCCCTTATTTTAATGCAGGGCGTGGAGCGGTATACACCTACGATGGCGGGCATGAGCTTGATGCATCCATAATGGATGGTCGAAACCGTGAAGCAGGCGCAGTTGCGGGTGTAAAGCATATTGAGAGCCCAATTAACTTAGCACGTTTGGTAATGGATAACTCTGTACATGTAATGCTTAGTGGGCAAGGCGCTGAAGAGTTTGCTAAAGAGCAAGGTGTTGAGCTTGTCGAAAATAACTTATTTGATACCGAGCCTCGTTACAAAGCGCTTTTAAAAGCAAAACAAAAATTAGATAAAGCCAAAGCAACCAGTAAAGAGTACCAAGCCGCGCACAAAGCATTACCTAACTCTTACAAAATGGGCACGGTTGGCGCAGTGGCGCTTGATAAAAATGGTAATTTAGCGGCAGGTACATCAACAGGTGGTATGACCGCAAAACGTTATGGTCGTGTGGGGGATGCACCGGTAATTGGGGCCGGAACATTTGCTGAAAATGAATCGTGCGCGGTATCGGCAACAGGGCATGGTGAATACTTTATTCGCTATAACGTAGCAAGCGATATATGTGCGCGAGTTAAGTACCAAGGTAAAACCATTGCTGAGGCAGGGGATGAAGTTATAAACGGTGTGCTTAAGCCTATTGGTGGCACAGGCGGCGTAATTATTATTGATACAAAAGGTAATATTAGCTTACCGTTTAATACCTCTGGCATGTATCGGGCAAGTAAATCGAATACTCAAGCGACCTACGTAGGCATTTTTAGTGACGAATAAGCCAACGTCATTTAATTTATTCAATGTAGTTAGCCCTGAAAATAATTGTTTAAAATAAATTTATTATTTACAGTTTAGTTCAATAGCAGCGTTTATATAACAAACAACCCCGCGTTATGCATTTTGTAGGATTAACCCCAGCCGTTTAATTTGATACAATTACGGCTCTTTAACTAATTTTATAAGGTATGCGGGTGGTAAACCTAGGTCAGTTGTTTGGCGAGCTAAAAACGTGCTTAAAAAAAGATCAATTCATTTTCAAGAAACGCTTACATGGCGTAAAAAAAATAACGGATGAAAACAAGCATGCCAACGCGCTTGAAAAAATAGCGGCTGATATAACCCGTAGCCAAGAATTACGCGATAAACGCTTAGCTGGCCTCCCTAAAGTGACTTACCCTGAGCAATTGCCGGTAAGTCAAAAAAAGGAATTAATTAAAGACGCCATTGCAAATAACCAAGTGGTTATTATTGCCGGTGAGACGGGCTCAGGTAAAACAACGCAAATACCTAAAATGTGTTTAGAGCTTGGTCGTGGTGTTGATGGTTTAATTGGTCATACGCAACCACGTCGATTAGCAGCGCGTACTGTGGCTAATCGTATTGCTGAAGAAATGAAGTGTGAACTTGGTCAGCAAGTTGGCTTTAAAATTCGTTTTAGCGATCAGGTATCTAATAATACGTATATTAAATTAATGACCGACGGTATTTTGCTGGCTGAAATTCAGCAAGACCGTTTTTTAAATCAATACGACACGATTATTATTGATGAAGCGCATGAGCGTAGTTTAAATATTGATTTTATTTTAGGTTACTTAAAAAACCTGCTTCCAAAACGCCCTGATTTAAAAATAATAATTACCTCAGCGACTATCGATCCTGAGCGTTTTTCAAAGCACTTTGATGATGCGCCCATTATAGAAGTATCGGGTCGTACTTTCCCTGTTGATGTGCGCTACAACCCTATTACTGATATTAATAAAGATGATATGGAAGCGGAGGGCGATCAGCTACAAGGTATTTTTGATGCCGTTGATGAGCTGTGCGCTGAAGGTCCTGGCGATATTCTCATATTTTTAAATGGTGAGCGTGAAATACGCGATACCGCAGATGCACTTAGCAAGCGTAATTTAAAACACACCGATGTATTGCCACTTTACTCGCGTTTATCTAACGCAGAGCAAAACCGTATATTTGCGCCGCATTCTCGTCGTCATATTATTTTATCGACTAACGTAGCCGAAACGTCACTCACCGTGCCAGGTATTCGTTATGTAATAGACCCAGGTACTGCGCGTATAAGTCGCTACAGCTATCGTACAAAAGTACAGCGCCTACCAATAGAGCCTATATCGCAAGCAAGCGCTAATCAGCGTATGGGTCGTTGTGGACGTGTTGAAGCGGGTATTTGTATTAGGTTGTACTCTGAGGATGATTTTTTATCGCGCCCAGAGTTTACCGACCCTGAAATACTGCGTACTAACCTTGCGTCTGTTATTTTACAAATGTTGGCGCTAGGGCTTGGTGATATGGCGCAATTTCCGTTTGTACAAGCGCCAGATAGCCGCAATATTAATGATGGCCTAACATTGCTTGAAGAGCTACAAGCGGTAAAACCAGCTAAACGCGATAGTAAAACCAGCCTAACTCAATCGGGCAGGGAGCTTAGTCGATTACCCGTTGACCCACGTTTAGCAAAAATGGTGCTAACAGCCCATAAACTTGGCGCATTGCGTGAAGTGATTATTATTGTGGCGGCGCNCGCCCACAAGAAAAACGTGCTGCTGCCAATGAAAAACACGGTCGTTTTGATGATCCAGATTCTGATTTTATCGCTTTTTTAAACTTATGGAATTACCTAGAAGAGCAGCAAAGCGAGCTGACTAATAGCCAATTTAGAAAGTTGTGTCAAAAAGACTTCTTAGCCTATATGCGCCTGCGTGAATGGCAAGATATTGTTTATCAAATAAGTACTGTGTGTAACGAAATGGGCATGAAAGCAACCAGCCAAGCGGCTGATGGCGAACTTGTTCACAAAGCGTTGTTAAGCGGGATGCTAAGCCATATTGGCTTTAAAGATGAAAAACAAATATACAAAGGCGCACGTAATAGTCAGTTTCATATTTTTCCGGGTTCAGGTTTATTTAAAAAGAGCCCTAAATGGATCATGTCAGCGGAGTTGGTAGAGACCAGTAAGTTATATGCCCGCACAAATGCAAAAATAGACATTAACTGGGTAGAACCATTAGCACAGCACTTAGTTAAACGCAGTTACACAGAACCTCATTGGGAGAAAAAGCCTGGTGCGGTAATCGCGTTTGAACAGCAAACTTTATACGGCTTACTTGTTGTAAATAAACGCCGCTGTGTTTATAGCAACATAGACCCTAAAGTGAGTCGAGAGCTTTTTGTGCGCACTGCATTAGTTGAGCAAGAACTGGGCTTAAACGAGGGCTTTTTAGCGTTTAACCGTGAGCTAATAGAAGATATTCAAGTTCTGGAAAATAAGTCACGTCGTCGTGATATTTTAGTTGATGAGCAAACGTTATTTGAGTTTTACGATAAAAAAATACCCAAAGAAATTAACAACCGCGCTGCATTTTTAAAATGGTATAAAACACAAAAACAACAAAATAAGCATTACCTACACATGACTCGTGAAGAGCTAATGCAGCATGGTGCAAGTAATATCACTGAGTTTGACTACCCTGACACATGGCAGCAAGACAATATTATATTGCCGCTTGCTTATCATTTCGATCCAGGCCAAGCAGTTGATGGCGTTGCGGTACAAATACCAGTAGCGCTTTTAAATCAAGTACAAGAAAGTGGTTTTGACTGGCACATACCTGCATTTAGGCATGAGCTAATAAGTGGGCTTATAAAGTCATTGCCTAAATCGCTTCGTCGTAATTTTGTGCCAGCACCAAATTATGCTGATGCAGTGCTGGCAGCTATTGAGCCAATGCAAGGTAGCTTAATTGATGCTTTAGCCACGCGTTTATTAAGAATGACAGGTGTGAGAGTTGATCCAGAGGCATGGGATTTAACCGCGCTTGCACCGCATTTACGATTACAGTTTGAAGTACGTGATGAGAGCGATAAGTTACTTGCACGAGGACTTGATTTAGCCAAGCTCAAAGCAGAGCTGCAAGGTGAAGTAACCGAAACACTGTCTAAAGTAGCCGATAAAGGCATTGAAAAATCAGACCTAACACAATGGGATTTTGGTGAGTTACCCGCTTCATACGTTAAAAAGCAAGGTCAATATGAGATAAAAGCATACCCTGCGCTGGTGGATAAAAAATCAGCCGCTGCAGTGGAGCTTTTTGATAGCGAAGCAAAAGCGCAGCAAGCACATCAACAAGGTTTGCGCCGTTTAGTACTATTAAATGTGCCATCGCCAATTAAGTACTTACAACAAAACTTACCGAATAAGGCAAAGCTAGGTTTGTACTTTAACCCATTTGGTAAAATAGCTGATTTAATTGATGACTGTATTGCCGCAGGTGTTGATAGCTTATTAGTAAAACACGGTGATATACGCGACGAAAAAGCATTTGAAACAGTAAAAGAGCAAATACGTGGTGAGCTGGGCGATGCCGTTGTATCGATTGCAACGCAAGTTGAGCAAGTATTAAGTATTGCTCATGCCCTGCATAAAAAAATGAAAGGGCGCGTTGATTTAACCATGATAACCGCGCACGGCGATATTAAGTCACAGCTTGAGTCACTTATATTTAAAGGTTTTGTGAGCGCGCATGGCGCAGATAAAATAGCGGATTTAATTCGTTATTTAAAAGCGATTCAAAAACGTTTAGAAAAGCTGCCTGTGGATCCAAATCGTGATAGGTTATGCGTACTAGAGCTAGATAAAGTTGCGCAAGAGTATAAAAAAGTAGTTAATAAAACGCCTAAAGGGTTGCCTATACCACAAGAGGTAACCGCTATTTTTTGGATGCAACAGGAGCTTAGAGTGTCGTTATTTGCTCAAACACTAGGAACGCCTTACCCAATTTCAGCCAAGCGGGTACTTAATGCGATAAAAGAGATAGAATAAAACTTGCATTTTCTATTAAGCTTAGTACCTTAATAGAAGGATTTATTTTTGTTTTGAAAAGGAAGCGACATAGTTATGTCCTCATCGATTGAACATAAAACAAAGCGACTTTTAGTGGTAGATGACGAGTATTTTAATTTTGAAATGCTCAAAGCCGCACTAGCGTCGAAATTTGATGTTAGTTACGCAGATTCAGGGCAAAGCTGCCTTGCGTCAGCAATTGCGAGTCCGCCAGATATAATTTTGCTTGATGTTTGTATGCCTGGTCTTGATGGTTATGATACATGCCGAATGCTAAAGCACACACCTGAAACAAAAAATATTCCTGTTGTTATGGTATCGGGCCTAGAGTCCCCATCTGAAAAACAAGCAGGGTTTGATGCTGGTTGTAACGCGTATGTTGTAAAGCCATTTTCATTGGGTGCTTTGTTGGAAGAAATTAACACGGTTGTTTAGAGGTAACATATGTTTACTGATGATAAGCGAAATTTTAGACGCATGCAGATTAACACTCCTGCAAATTTAACAACGATAGAACCAATAGCGGGTTTAAGTTTTGCCGCAGAGTGCGTGGATTTAAGTGCAACAGGTTTATCAATTCATTTAGATGAATTGCTTGAACCTAATACCTTACTGACGGTGAACATTGATTCGACTCATCCAAGTATTGCGCCTTTAAATGCAACAGCAAAAGTAATACGTGCCAGCAAAGAAGATGATGGCACGGTAACAGCAGGTCTTGAAATCATTCAGTTTAACTAAATCGAATTCAGTTAAACTCAATAGTAGATATTAAAAAACCTTACAGATTAAGCCTTTTAAGTAAAAGCCTTCAGGGTAGCTGCCAGCAATTGGGTGATCGGCTGCCTGGTTTAATCGCTCCATTATCAGTAGGTCTTTACCTGCATCAAGTGCTGCATCGGCTACTACTTTTTGAAACAAGTTTTGTTCCATTAAACCAGAGCATGAGAATGTTAATAGTGTTCCGCCTGGTTTTAGTATTTGCATGGCAATCATGTTGATATCTTTATAGCCACGACACGCGCCCGTTAGCTGCGCTTTATTATCAGCAAATTTTGGTGGGTCCATTACGATGGTATCAAACTGTCTACCTTCGTCGCGGTATTGGCGTAATAATTTAAATACATCCTGCTTTACAAAGCTCACTTTGTTTAAATCTAAGTTATTATGCTCAACATTACGTTTTGCTGTATCTAAAGCGGGTTGCGATACATCTACGTTAGTTACATGCTCACATCCACCACGCAGGGCATACAACGAGAATGTACCTGTGTAACTAAAGCAGTTAAGGACAGTTTTACCTTTTGAGAAGCGCTCAAGTGCAGCACGGCTGTCACGCTGATCTAAGTAAAACCCTGTTTTGTGACCTTCAATTATATCAACTTCGATTTTTAAGCCGTTTTCTTCAATAAGCACAGGC
This sequence comes from Pseudoalteromonas sp. TAE79, assembly GCF_000498015.1. Taxonomy (NCBI): domain Bacteria; kingdom Pseudomonadati; phylum Pseudomonadota; class Gammaproteobacteria; order Alteromonadales; family Pseudoalteromonadaceae; genus Pseudoalteromonas; species Pseudoalteromonas sp. TAE79. The sequence goes on along the minus strand of NZ_AUTL01000295.1, from coordinate 13,927 downwards.
TCTTTTGGTTCATTGCCCCAAAGTGCGCCTTTAATTGGTTCTAAGCCTTCTTTAGTACGTACATCTACGTCAGAACGCTCATATATACTAGAGCCGGGGAAAATAGACATCAATGCGCCTACAATCTCGCCTTTATGGCGCTCGGCACCGGCGCTTAATAGCTGGCACACTAATACGTTGTCAAATTTATCTATTGTAACGCCTGGTAAGTAATCAGACTCAGCAGCACATAAGCGGAACCCTGTTAATCCGCCTTCTTCAATAACTTGACTACGGGCTTCTAATGAGCGACGTAAACGGCGTTCAAAAAAGTGTTGATCGATGACTTCTTTTTCGTCAAAGCTCCAAACACGTGCACGAATTTGTGAGTGAGGGCTATACGCAGCAGTTGCTAAAAACTTACCTTCGCTGTCGTGAATCGTTACTGTGTCGCCTAATCCAGGTTTACCTTTAATTTTTTTGATGGCTTTTGAAAATAACCAAGGGTGTTTTCTTTTTAATGATTTATCGCGACCAGCTTGTAGGTAAACGGCAGATGACATAAGGCTTCTCAGTAGTAATAAATAAGCGCTGTATTTTAGTCAAGCAAGGAGCAACATACAATGAATGTTTTGCAAGGGGGGCATAAAGCACGGTAAAGTACGGATAATTCATTGATTAATTAGCTTTTTGGAACCTAACTTTGTCTGACGTCGCTTTAAGCCCTGATTTAGAAATACTTAACTCACAATGTAGAGGGTTTATCGCCTCTTTAGTGCATGCCGATGTTGCTCATGACATTACTCATATAGAGCGAGTGGTGCGCGTTGCAATACAGTTATGTAATGCGGAGCAGGCAAACATGTCAGTAGTATTACCTGCAGCGTGGATGCACGACTGTGTGGCGGTGGCTAAAAACCACCCTGATCGTGCAAAAGCCTCTACTATGGCAGCTGATAAGGCATTGGGGTTTTTAAAATCGATTAATTATGACGAGTCACTTTTTGATGAGATTCATCATGCAATTGCAGCACATAGCTTCAGCGCAAATATAAAAATTAAAACAGTTGAAGCGCAAATAGTACAAGATGCCGACAGAATGGATGCATTGGGCGCTATTGGCGTTAGCCGGTGCATGAAGGTTGGTGGCTCAATTTCTCGGTTATTATATAACCCAAATGACCCTTTTTGTGTTGAACGCGTGGCTGATGATAAAACATACACGCTTGATCACTTTTTCATAAAGTTATTACATATTGCCGATAGTATGAATACCCCATCAGCTAAAGCAGAGGCGAATAGACGAACAAGGTATATGCATGAGTTTTTAGAGCAATTAAAGTCAGAAATTGGTGAGTAACGTGAATAATACAAGCATACCGAAATTATCTGGCATTGATCATTGCCATTTAAATGTTGATAACTTAGCTAATGCCGTTAAGTGGTATGAACAGGTTTTAGGTTTTAGCGTAGTGCCAGAGCTGGCCTTTTGGAATGAGCATGGGCGAGGCCCTTTAACGCTTGAAGATGCTTGTTCAACCACTCGTTTAGCATTGTTTGAAGGAGAGGGGCGCAGTAAAGGGATTGCATTTTTGGCCTCAGGAGATCAATTTATTCAATGGCGTATTCATCTTGAGAGTTTAAATATAAAAGTAGTTTTAGCAGATCATGGTGTAACGTTTTCTATGTACTTTAAAGACGAAAGTGGCAATAGCCATGAAATTACGTCACATGGCTATCGTTATATAAAATCTTGTTACCCAAATATTGAGCTTGGCTCTCACAGTGCTAAAAAGAATTAGCTTTCTTGATTTGCATTTTTTATAGCAATAATATCGTCTAAGTTTTTTACTAATAGTTCGATTAGAGCGGGATCGAAATGAGTTCCTGCTTGCTCTTGCATATGCAAAACTGTTTTCTCTACACTCCAAGCCTCTTTGTAAGGGCGTTTTGAGGTAAGTGCATCAAATACGTCAGCTATAGCAACAATTCTACCTTCAACTGATATTTCTTCGCCTTTGATCCCGTTAGGATAGCCTGAGCCATCCCATTTTTCGTGGTGTTCAATTGCAAGCGTATGTGCAAGTTGTAGTAAAGGAGATGATGAGTTTGCTAAAATTTGCGCGCCAATGGTGGCGTGTTCTTTCATATGATCAAACTCTTCAGAGGTTAACTTTCCAGGTTTGAGTAGGATAGCGTCAGGAATACCTATTTTTCCTACATCGTGCATTGGGGCAGCTTGACGTAAAAGTTCTGCTCGTTGCTCATCCATACCGAGTGCTAACGCTAATACTTTACTGTATTGGCTCATGCGCACAATATGTTCACCCGTGTCGGTGTCTTTATATTCCGCTGCACGGCCTAGACGTTCCACTAAATCTACATGAGCTTGCTTTAATTGCTCTGCTTGTACTAGCGACAAGTGAGTATTAACCCTTGCTCTTACAATGGCAGGGCTTATTGGTTTAGTAATATAATCTACTGCACCTAACTCAAAACCTTTGTATTCATCGCTTTCATCGCCAAGCGCAGTTACAAAAATAATTGGGATATGTGATGTTTTAGGATTTCTCTTAACTATTTGGCACACTTCAAAGCCATTCATATCTGGCATCATTATGTCGAGCAAAATTAGCTTTGGTAGTTCTTTTTCAAGTAGTGCTAGTGCGGCATCACCCGATTTAGCAAACGACATACGATATTGATTACCTAACACTTCGCGCATTACTTTTAGATTTGCAGGCTCATCGTCAACAATTAATACCCGTGGCCTATCTGTCGTAAAATCCATTAATTAATACTCATTGTTTGTTAGTTTTTCAAGTAAGGTTTCTAGTATTACGTGTGCTTTATCAAAATCAAATTCATCAAAGGCTTCGGCTATATCATCAACTTCATTTTGAAAGGTAGAAGGTGCGCCGCGTTGCAACTTTGCGAGTAGTCCATCATTTAATTCTGCGTTTTGCGCATCTTGATGAAGTGTTTCACACAATTGCTTAATCTCATCTATTGATAGAGTGTCTGAGCTATTATCTTCAGGCTTGCTATTTGGCTCATCGCAAGTATTTGATGACAGCAGTTGCGTTATAATAAGTAGTTCGTTTTTGATATCGTCTAAAAGACTAATAACTTTAGCATCACTTTGCTTGTGCTCTAAATCGGTTAATAACTTCATTAACGTTGTTAGCCCTAAGTTACCAGCAACACCTTTGAGTGTGTGAATGAGGCTATCGACATCTTTTATGTTTGATAATTTATCATTAAATAATCTCTCAAACCGCTTATCACTATCACTAACAAACTTAGTAATCTCTGTAAGTTGCTTACACTTAGAACCCCAAAGTGCTAATCCTTTTTCAAAATCTATATGCTGCGCTTTAGGATCGCTTTGCGATATAACCATTTCTTTTGCAATACCAAGCCCCAGCACTTGCGCTATTTCTTGGTTAAGCTGATTTATATCGACGGGTTTATTGGCAAAGCCATTCATGCCTGCTTTTTTAGCCGTAAGCTTATCTTGCTGTAATACGCTTGCTGTGAGTGCGATAATTGGCGTGTATTTAAGCTGCCTTTGGTTTTCTATTGCTCTTATTTTTTGTGCTGCTTGTATGCCATCACACAATGGCATATGTATATCCATTAATATGACATCAAAGTCTTGCTCTTCAAATACTTTAATCGCTTCAAGTCCGTTTGACGCTTTGGTAACTGAATGCTGATCGCGTGACAGAAGCAAAGACAGTAGTTCTGTATTTTGCTCTATATCATCAACTACTAGCACTCTAAGTGCAGGCAGTTGGGTGTGTAGACCATCAAAATAATCTATTTTAGATTCGTCACCTAAAGTAAGCGGCAATGAAAAGTAAAAACAGGTGCCTTTACCTAGCTCACTTACTAAGTTTATTGTTCCGCCCATAAGCTCTACAAGTTGTTTACTTATGGTTGTACCAAGGCCTGTACCACCAAAGCGGCGGGTAGTAGTGCCATCGGCTTGTTCAAAAGGTTGAAATACAGCTTGAATACGATCTTTTGCAATACCAATTCCGGTATCTTGCACTTCAAAAAACAGATGCTGATTTTGTGTCATGCCAACGGTGACCGTAACAGAGCCTTCTTCGGTAAACTTAATCGCGTTACCAATTAGATTGGTGAGTACTTGTCTGAGTCGATCTGGGTCGCCGTAGTACGTCGAACTTACTGATTCTTTAATATGGAGTTTAAGTTCTAAATCTTTCTTTTTAGCTTCTAGCCAAAAAGTAGAAATAATACTGTCTATCACTGGTTTTAAGCTAAAGTGGACTGGCTCAATGGTGAGCTTACCGCGTTCTAGTTTTGCAGAGTCAAGAATTTCATTTAACAATCTTAGCAATGAACGCGCTGCATTATTTACGGTAACCAAGTGCTTTTGTTGTTCTTGATCAAGTGGGGTGTCCATTAATAGATCGCTAAAACCTATTATAGAATTCATTGGGGTGCGTATTTCATGGCTCATATTAGCCATAAAAGATTGCTTTGCATGAGCAGCTTCTTCAGCTTTAAATTTAGCTTGCTCTAGTTTTTCTTCATATTCTTTGCGTTCAGTAATATCGACTAAAACACCATCAATCCACTTTGGGTTGCCTTGAGCATCAAAGTTGATACTCCCTTTATCTAACAACCACAAAATTTTACCATTTCTATGTCTAATTCGGTATTCAATAGAATATTGAGATTTTGCATCAACAGCTTTAGTGACTTCATCAACTATTTGTTTTTGTTCTGATTTCAAGACCAAGTCATTAAACTCGATACAATGCTCTGTAAACTCATTTGGGTTATACCCTGTAAGCTCAATTATATTTGGACTAATAAATAACATAGTCCAGTTGTCATCAAACTTGCATCTAAACGCTACTCCGGGCATGTTATCGATAAGAGAGCGGTATTTTTGTTCTTTCTCTTCTAAACTTTGCTGCAAAGCGCGTTGTTCGGTCAAGTCGGTGATAAAGCCAACATATAAAGGGTTATGGCCCGGCTGATTTACTTCGCCTATACCTAAGCGAATAGGAAAAACATGTCCGTTCATGTGTTTTGCATATACATCACGGTTTATGCCTATTATTTTACCTAGATCAACATTGTGAGCATTTAAGAGGTATTCGTCGTGGTGCTTGGCAATGTTATCGTCCATTAGCATTTTTACGTTTTTGCCTTGAACTTGGTTTTCTTGCCAGCCAAAAATTTTACTTGCGGCTTCATTAAAACTTAAAATAATACCAGTATGGTCAATGGTAACAATGCCATCTATAGCGGTGCCTAAAATAGCATTTAGACGGGATTCTTTTGCCGACTTATCCTCAAGTAGCATGCGATAGCGAACCATACCATTTATTACACCAACCACGCTTGTAATCGCGATAGTTGCTGTGGCGACTGCAATGGCGATAAAAGTTAGTCCTGCGGTTGCGTTAGCATCATCATAGATTAGTGGCGATGTAGCTACAAAACGTGTAGCGGCCATACCCATATAGTGCATACCAGCAACAGCACACCCTAAAATAACAGCGCTAATTGAGTTATTTTGAAGAGGTGATAAAGAGGGTAAAAAACGCTCAAGATTAAAGCGACTGTAAAGGGCTATAAAGGACAGGGCTACAGCAACAATGATTGATAACGCACATATCAATGGATCATATCTAAGTAAAGGAGCAAGATCCATTGCAGCCATGCCGCTATAATGCATAGTGCCAATGCCGGCTCCTAGTAACACGGAGCAAATCGACAATACTTTTAGATTCCCTTTACTATTTACTAGCATTGATACAGCGTACTGACATGCAATAAATGCTGGTATAAAAGAAAGGAGAGTGATTGTTGGATCATAATCAATATTAGTACACAGTGAAAAGGCAAGCATACCAATAAAGTGCATACTCCAAATACCAGCCGAAAAAACAGTAGCAGCGGTCACATTTGCTAAACGTTGGTAGCTGGGAAATTGAGTTTCTTTTGCGAGATCTATAAGTCGAATGGTGAAAAAGGCTGCAAAAATAGCAATTAGCAATGACATTGAAACTAATAGAGGATCGTAAACGCCATTAACGATTAAGCTAGGATCTTGGTCTGTGATAAAAAAAGCTGATAACATAATGGCTCAAAATATAATCTTTATTTATTAAGTTTAATCTAATTAATTAATAAATAAACCGTTAATTCAATGAAGTGAATAAAATAACGAATTTATTACTTTTAGTTTTCTTTTATTTATCAGGGATTAGTTTTTTAGTTGGTGTTTTTTATTCTAATGTATTGCCTGTCACAGGACTAAGTTAGATTTATATGGTCATATTTAAGTTTCTATCGAGTAACCTTAAGAAAACTAATGAATTGGCTTAACTAAGCGAAAATTACACCTTATTTGGTTTTATTAGTTGCTGGTGAATTTTCTCGTAGCAATATCATTAATGAGTATGAAAGTGTTTGAATATCAGTTAAAGAAAAGTATAAAACGTAAAACGGTTGCCATTAAAGTACATAACAAGAAGGTGACTGTATATGCCCCTCAGTTTGTTAGTAATAAACACATCCAAGAATGGCTTTTTGATAAGCAGGTGTGGGTAAATGCTCAATTAACTAAACAGCACAATATTGCTGATAGCAGACAGAGCCCGCTCAAAGACAAACAAATTTTAATTTTTGATAGCATTGCAAATATAGAGTTTAAGCAAGGTACTAAGTCCGAAGTAATAAACAGTAACGACAGCTTGCTTATTACGCACTCTTCGCGCGTTAAAAATACTTCGCAAAAATATCAGCAACTTCTTGAAGAATATTTAAAAGAGCAACTAACTGCATATATAGAAATGCGTTTAGCGTACTTCTGCGCACAAATGGGTGAAGAATTACCTACGAGTCTAAAAATAGCTATTTATAAGCGAAAGTGGGGAAGTTGTAATAGTAAGCGAGAGCTAACATTTAATTTGCATTTAATCGGAGCGCCTTATCATGCTATTGATTATGTGATTGTCCACGAGTTAGCGCATTTACGTCACTTAAACCACAGTAAAGCTTTTTGGCAACACGTTGAGCATTTTTTTCCTAATTATAAAGCATCATCAACATGGCTAAAGAAAAACAGTATGAGTTTACAATGGGTATTTTGAAGTTAACCTGAATATAGGAATATAGGAATATAGGAATATAGGAATATAGGAATATAGGAATAGTAGAGAAGTGGTGGAGGGAGCTGGATTCGAACCAGCGAAGGCTGAGCCGTCAGATTTACAGTCTGATCCCTTTGGCCGCTCGGGAACCCCTCCACACTAATTTTATTGCATTTGGCCCCACTTAACTTAGCGGTAAGAAAAGTGGTGGAGGGAGCTGGATTCGAACCAGCGAAGGCTGAGCCGTCAGATTTACAGTCTGATCCCTTTGGCCGCTCGGGAACCCCTCCAATGCAACGGCGCTGATAATAGCAAATTGCGTATTTAAGTAAAGAAAAAAGCTAAAGAAAATTGAAATAAAGCCGATAAATATCTATCAGTTACCACAATCGACTAAAGACTATGCAAATAGATGATTTGTTAATCACAGAGAGTCAGTTAAACAGTAGGCTCAATAATAGTGTGCATGAAAATCGTCGTGGCGAATTTTCTCTATTATTAGCGATGCTGTCACATGACGCACTCGACTTTAGCCAATTTCATTTACCAAAAACTGAAATAGATAATTTAGTTATAGAAGAAGAGGCATTAAGAAAGCAATTTGGCGCAGGTCCAAAGCAACTTTTAGCCCCTGATGAATACAATATGTTGGTTGGACAGTTTAATGCATCATTAATATCTCAAGAAGGGGAGCGCTGCGGTATGACAAGTATTAAGCTAAGACAGTACTTAAAGCCTGAACCACTTGCGATTAGAAATGATGATAAGCATATTCCACTTAATATAATAGATAACTGTGAGCTTGCTGTCAGAAGAAGAATTAAAAGCGAACAAACACAACTTGCTAATCCTCCTATAGATGCAGCTGCTTTTTACGACAGCCTTAATAATGATGCAATACATCAACCACTTCAGCTTATTGCGGTGTGATATATGATTGTAATAATCATCAGTTAATATATGCTTTATAACGGGTCTGCTTTATATATTTGCTAATAATTGATTTAATGAAAAAAAAGCATCCAAAAATTAAATGCAATTGCTATAATGGCGTCAAATGGTATGACATGAAATGCCATTATCATTAAACCAAGGTAATTAGGAACGTAATGAAGAAAACATTCACGCTAAATCACGAGAAAATCAAATACCCTCGTATGGTTGATGCTGCAAAGCACGAAGTGAAAAAATATTTGAAAAGAGAGCGTAATAAAACGCTACCTGAAGATGCTGACTATTGGGCATTTGACTGTAAGTTTGGTAACACAGCTGAAGATGCGCAAGTTGTGCACGTTGCTGAATTAAGTAACCAAATTGGCGAAATTGAAAAGCAAGGTTTGACCTCTTTCTACGTAGAGATTTTAGCTCGACCTGCTCAACGTCAGCAATTAGATTTAGATGATGACGAATAATACTTAACTAAATTAAGTATTCAAAGTTATAAAATGAGTCCAAGTGGCTCATTTTTTGTTTTTATGCAGTAAAGATTTACTAAAAAGTATTTTTATTAGTAACCAATAAGTAGAACCCCTCTTAATTAACATTTGCATAACAAAATGTGATGCTATAGGCTGTTTTTAATTAAAAAAACAAAACATTTTTACTATGCCAATAAATTACTCTGACCATCAATTAAAACTAAGTTTAAAGAATTCTAAAGTACTTATAGTTGACGATCAGTTATTAAGCTTAATCGTATTAAAAAAATATTATCTGAGCATTTTAGTGTAACAACAACGAGCTGTGGTGAGGATGCGATTGAAATTTGTAAACATAATCCGCCAGATATAATACTACTCGATATTAATATGGAAGGAAGGAGTGGTATTGAAACATGTCTAAAATTAAAAAATATATCTGAAACACAAGATATCCCCGTTATTTTTGTAACCTCATCTGAAAATCAAGAAGAAGAGTGCTGGGAAGCAGGGGCTGTAGATTTTATAAAGAAACCAACTAACTCGGAAACTTTATATAGAAGAGTGCGCGCCCATATCACGATGAAACTTCAACATGACTTACTCAATCAAAAAGTATTTCTAGATGATTTAACAAAGGTATTCAATCGTCGTTATTTTGATGCGCATTTTTCTAAAATGGAACGAAGCGCCTTACGAGAAAAAGTTGACTATGCACTATTACTCATCGATATAGATTACTTTAAGCAATACAATGATATCTATGGTCATGTGCAGGGGGATACGGTGTTAAACCTAGTAGCACAAACTATTACTAATAGTTTGCAAAGGCCAACCGATTTTGTTGCGCGTTATGGCGGCGAAGAGTTTGTAGTTGTTTTACCGCATACAAGCACTGAAGGTGCAATTTGTGTTGCTGATAAAATTAAACAAAATGTGGCCGATTTAGGAATATTACACAAATATTCAGAATATGATTTTGTGACTATTAGTATTGGCGGTGCAACCCTACAACCATACGTAAATAACAAAAACACGTTGCAGATCGCAGATGAAAAAATGTATGAGTCTAAAATGCAAGGGCGTAACAAAGTGTGTTTTTAAGTTTAGTTAGCTAATAAATCACTCTGCCACTTAAAAACACCTTTTAGGCGATAAATATTAAATAAGATTATTTATTACATGCTATGACATTTTTTGTACTTTTTATTGCTACCGCATGGGCAGTTATCATTTCTGCCCACTTTAATATCTTCAACAGGATATATAGTGCCATCTAAATAACGCCATTGAGTGTTTTCTTTAATAAACTGCGATTTTTCATGAAGCTCACAAAATAAGTTTTGATAAAAATATTGGGCTTTAAATTCTACAGTTCCAGTATCGCCATCATGGCTTGAGTCAATTAAATCAAGACTTATAAATCGACAGCTGTTAGCAAAATCATTGATTTCTTTAACCGGGTTTTCAGCTTGTTTTTCTTTTGCGTAGGTTTGATAAACATATTTTGCATTTTTAATAACATAAGCGCTGAATCGTGAGCGCATAAGTTGTTCAGGAGTGTCAGCTTGCTTTACAGATAAGTGAAGCGGCTCGCAGCAATCGGCATAATTGTGCCCACTGCTGCAAAAACATAGTATGGCATTGAGTGAAGTCATAATAATAATACAAAGTCTAAAACATTAGTTTAACAAGCTTATTGAGCGAGTGGTATCTCTGTTGTTTGTGCGTTTTTAGTAAAACAGTATAGTTTTGTATTCGTTTTACTTAAATCGAACGATAGATTTGTAAGTAGTTGGTTATTAACTATATCGGTCCAGGTGATTACCGCTGCAAAGTTTCCATTATGTAATGCAGAATTTAATACATACTCTAGATTTACTAGGTGCTTCTGTCTAATAACAAGTAATTTACTTGTATCAATAGAGCATGAGTCAAGTAAAGCTTTGCTAGGTACATGATCTGGCGCAATTAATAACGTCCATGCATTAGAGCTATTGTATTGGTGTAATACTTTTAAAAGCTCAAAGGTCGCTGAAATTTCATCTCCAATTTGGATCAAATTTACGCAATCGCTTTGCTCGTCTTGTTGGTAACTTTTAACTGTTCTTACGGTAATAGGCTGTAACATAATTTCACTCACTGGGTTTTTATACAGTATTCATATACAGTAGTTTATACAGTGCTTTCGTGCAAGCATTTTATGCTATTTATTTGTACAGTTATTCAGCCTTTGATCATTGTTTTTTATTTTAAATCTATAATTCTTTATTAATCAATTTGTTATAGGCTTGTTTTTGAGAAGGTATTTCAAAAATAAATTTTTGAGTAATGTTTTAATTTGTGGGTTTTATACTGAGTAGGAGTATCTTTGTAACTATATACAGTATTTTTCAACACTGCATACAGTACTTATAACTTAGTTAGCTTATGTGTTTTCACTCGTGCGAGGGATCATATGACAAAACTGGAGTTGGTGAATTTGTTCGTACAAACTTGCTGCATAACATTGAGCATCTTTAAATCGCTTAGTTTCGATATGTTTGCGTATATCTGTAACCGCTGCAGTGGCAGGTGCGTACCCTTGGCTACTCGCTAAGCTCAACCACGCTACAGCATGAAATACACTTTGTGGCACGCCTTCACCTTTTACAAAAAATAAACCTAAATAAAACTGTGCTCTATGGTTTCCTGCCATTGCAGCAAGGCGCATCCATTTTGCAGCCAATGGAGCTTGATTATTTTTTAAATAATATAGGGCTTTATTAATAGTACTTTGCTCATCTTTTTTATTATCAATGGGCGCGGGGCTGCTTTCTGGTTGAGTAACAAAACCTAAAATGTTGTCTAGCTGTTGCTCTAAGTCTTGCTCACAAGGTGTTGTTTTAAGCATATTGGTTCATTTATTATTTTAACTACTTTAACAGTTTAGTATATAGCAAGGTAAAATGTCCTGTAAAAGATAATTTTTATGTTAAAATCTCGTCACTTTTTACTATCACAAGTTTATTATGTTTGAAGCCTTATTTAAACTCAGCGAAAATAATTCAACAGTTAAACGCGAATGCGTTGCTGGCCTAACTACCTTTATTACTATGGTATACATTGTATTTGTAAACCCGGCTATGCTTGCTGAGGCAGGGATGGACCAAGGGGCTGCATTTGTAGCTACCTGTATAGCAGCTGCGATAGGCTGTTTTATAATGGGTTTATGGGCTAATTATCCATTAGCATTAGCGCCTGGCATGGGACTAAATGCCTTTTTTACGTATGGCGTCGTATTAGGAATGGGTTATACCTGGCAAGCCGCATNGGGGCTGTTTTTATGTCGGGTTGTATATTTTTATTTTTAAGCTTATTTAAAGTCAGAGAATGGATTATTAATGCCATACCTCTGGTGCTCAAGCGAGCTATCGCAACAGGTATTGGTGCTTTTTTAGCCTTAATTGCCCTTAAAAATGCAGGCATTATTGTCTCAAGCCCAGCAACACTAGTGCAATTGGGCGACATTACTTCCCCAGGCCCATTATTAGCTATATTAAGCTTTTTTGTAATTGCAGCGCTTTTATACCGCGATTTTAAAAGCGGTGTACTTATTAGTATTTTATTAGTGACAGGCATTGCACTAAGTTTAGGGCTTGTTGAATATCACGGTGTTATGGCTATGCCACCATCAATAATGCCTACTTTTATGCAACTAGATTTTGCCGCCGCTTTTGATATATCAATGATGAGTGTTATTTTTGCATTCTTGTTTGTCGATCTTTTTGATACTTCGGGTACATTAGTTGCGGTCACTCAAAAAGCTGGTTTAGCTGATGAAAAAGGTAACATGCCTCGTTTAGGGCGTGCACTAAGTGCTGACAGCTCTGCAACAATTGCAGGTGCGATGCTAGGCACGTCTACGACTACATCGTATATAGAATCGGTTGCTGGTGTTTCTGTTGGCGGACGTACTGGTTTAACGGCTGTAGTTGTAGGTATTTGCTTTTTACTAATGATGTTTTTTGCACCGCTTGCACAAATGGTACCGGCTTATGCTACGGCAGGTGCTATTTTATATGTCGCTGTACTGATGCTACAAAATTTAAAGTTTGTAAATTGGGATGATATGACCGATGCAATTCCTGTTACTGTGGTATTACTAATGACACCATTAACGTTTTCGATTGCGCACGGTATTGCACTTGGCTTTATATCTTATACAGCGGTAAAAGTATTGTGTGGTAAGCAAGATCAAATCAGTATTAGTGTTTGGATATTGACAGCCTTGTTTGTTTTCAAGTTTGCATTTTTGTCTTAATAACCTAGATTCAAATTGTAAGTGCATAACTTGTTTTGGCTAGATTAAGTGGTCAGTTGCTCATAAGCTAACTACTTTTTCTCCGGCAAGAGATTTTACAATGAGACATTACAAACAACTGACCTATGCGCAAAGATGCCAGATCGCCGTTCTAAAGAAAAGTGGTTTTACGCAACAAAGTATTGCTGAGCTAACTAATTTATCGCAATCTACGATTTCAAGAGAGCTTTCTAGAAATACAGGTAAGCGAGGTTACAGACACAAACAAGCTCATGAGCGGGCTTTGTTTCGCCGAAGAAGTGTAAGAAAACCGCTTAAGATGACACCTGAAATGATGGCTTTAATTACCCAGAAGCTTAATGAGAAGTGGAGCCCTGAACAAATAACGGGATGGTTGCGTAAAGAAAGTGAACGGTCTGTCAGCCATGAACGCATTTATCTGTATATCTGGGAAGATAAAAAAGCAGGTGGTGAGTTATACCTACATCTGCGCCGACACGGTAAGAAATATCACAAGCGCAGTCATGGTAAAACAAACCGAGGGCAAATAAAAAATCGCGTTAGCATTGAAGAACGCCCACAAATAGTTGATGAGAAAGGTCGTATCGGAGATTGGGAAATAGATACCGTCATAGGTAAAGGTCATCGAGGCGCCCTTGTTACCATTGTAGAGCGGGTCACCCAATTCACTGTATCAACGCAGGTGGCAGGCAAAACAGCACAAGCCGTCACTGCGGCGACGATAGAACTATTAAGGCCATATAGGTCAGCGCTTCATAGCATCACGGCTGACAATGGAAAAGAGTTCGCTTATCACGAGCAAATCACAGAGGCTTTAAGTGTTCCTGTTTATTTTGCTCACCCTTATCACTCATGGGAGCGCGGATTGAATGAAAACACGAATGGATTACTACGCCAGTATTGGCCGAAGAGCACAGATTTTAAGGCGGTAACACCAGCGCAGGTTATACCAGTACTTGAGCAACTTAATAATCGTCCGAGGAAGACACTTGGATTTGAAACGCCTGCAAAATTGATGCAGGATCACTTGGCGGCTAAAGCCGCCTAAACGTTATGCACTTCAG
>NZ_AUTL01000294.1:0-2309 GCF_000498015.1 Pseudoalteromonas sp. TAE79 | reverse complement strand
AGCCACAATACGCAAGCAATACTGCGTTTTACATTGCCTCAAAGCGATATAGAAATAAAAATGGAAGTAGTGATTTGCCATATTGAAGCCGATCATATTGGTTTAAAATGCCATCACATTGATATAGACAGTATTACTTATTTAAAGCGTTTAATAGAGCTAAACTTAGCCGATGATGAGCTACTGCATCGCGAATTAGCGTCACTTATTAATGACTCGCAATAGACTCATTCTCTTAAGTTGATTACCATAGCGCAAACTTTATAAAGCTTGTAAATATGCGCTTAAATCCTCATTTGCCTTTGGTATACCATCCTAACTACTCGTTTAGCTTTGATCCTAAGCATCGCTTTGTAATGAGTAAATTTGCACATTTATATCAACATATTGCAGAGCTTGGTTTAATCGGCAGTAACCTAGTTGAGCCAATATTAGGCACGCCAGAGCCGCTTGAGCTTGTGCATTGCGATAATTATATCCAAGATTTATGGCACAACCGCTTAGATGAAAAAGCAATGCGTCGCATTGGTCTACCTTGGTCAAAAGAGCTTATGGCACGTACATTTACAGCCCCTCAAGGAACGCTACAGACAGCCCGCTTAGCACTTGAACACGGTATAGCGTGTCATCTTGCCGGTGGTACACATCACGCACATAATGACTTTGGTTCAGGTTTTTGTATGGTTAACGATTTGGCCTTTACCACGCAAACTTTAATTGAATCGGGTGAGGTAACTAACGTACTTATTTTTGATTTAGACGTGCACCAAGGTGATGGCACAGCCGCAATGTTACAGCATCAACCCTATGCGTATACCTGCTCTATCCATTGCGAAAAAAACTTCCCCTTTAGAAAGTCCGCTAGCGATTTAGACATTGGCCTGGCAAATAATATGAAGGACGACGAATACCTTGCCATAGTTGACGAAACACTAAGTTATTTACTTAAAGAGCTAAACCCAAGTTTAGTACTTTACGATGCTGGCGTTGATATTTGGCAAGGTGATGGCTTGGGTAAGTTAGATATAAGATGGGATGGCATAGCTAAACGTGACCATTTAGTGCTAAAACGCTGCCTTGAACACAATACACCTGTAGCTACTGTGATAGGCGGAGGTTACGATAGAGATCATCTACGCCTCGCTAAACGCCACGCTATTGTTGTTGAACAAGCTGCTGGCTTTTAGTTTGAAAGAAAAATGTTAAATTATCGTTCTTGTTTAATATCCTGGATTCAAATTGTAAGTGCATAACTTGTTTTGGGTAGATTAAGTGGTCAGTTGCTCATAAGCTAACTGCTTTTTCTCCGGCAAGAGATTTTACAATGAGACATTACAAACAACTGACCTATGCGCAAAGATGCCAGATCGCCGTTCTAAAGAAAAGTGGTTTTACGCAACAAAGTATTGCTGAGCTAACTAATTTATCGCAATCTACGATTTCAAGAGAGCTTTCTAGAAATACAGGTAAGCGAGGTTACAGACACAAACAAGCTCATGAGCGGGCTTTGTTTCGCCGAAGAAGTGTAAGAAAACCGCTTAAGATGACACCTGAAATGATGGCTTTAATTACCCAGAAGCTTAATGAGAAGTGGAGCCCTGAACAAATAACGGGATGGTTGCGTAAAGAAAGTGAACGGTCTGTCAGCCATGAACGCATTTATCTGTATATCTGGGAAGATAAAAAAGCAGGTGGTGAGTTATACCTACATCTGCGCCGACACGGTAAGAAATATCACAAGCGCAGTCATGGTAAAACAAACCGAGGGCAAATAAAAAATCGCGTTAGCATTGAAGAACGCCCACAAATAGTTGATGAGAAAGGTCGTATCGGAGATTGGGAAATAGATACCGTCATAGGTAAAGGTCATCGAGGCGCCCTTGTTACCATTGTAGAGCGGGTCACCCAATTCACTGTATCAACGCAGGTGGCAGGCAAAACAGCACAAGCCGTCACTGCGGCGACGATAGAACTATTAAGGCCATATAGGTCAGCGCTTCATAGCATCACGGCTGACAATGGAAAAGAGTTCGCTTATCACGAGCAAATCACAGAGGCTTTAAGTGTTCCTGTTTATTTTGCTCACCCTTATCACTCATGGGAGCGCGGATTGAATGAAAACACGAATGGATTACTACGCCAGTATTGGCCGAAGAGCACAGATTTTAAGGCGGTAACACCAGCGCAGGTTATACCAGTACTTGAGCAACTTAATAATCGTCCGAGGAAGACACTTGGATTTGAAACGCCTGCAAAATTGATGCAGGATCACTTGGCGGCTAAAGCCGCCTAAACGTTATGCACTTCAG
>NZ_AUTL01000293.1:0-6069 GCF_000498015.1 Pseudoalteromonas sp. TAE79 | reverse complement strand
ATGGCAAAAGAAAAGTTTGAACGCGTAAAACCGCACGTAAACGTTGGTACAATCGGCCACGTTGACCACGGTAAAACTACACTAACTGCAGCAATCACTAACGTACTTGCAAAAGTATACGGCGGTGTTGCTAAAGATTTCGCATCAATCGACAACGCTCCAGAAGAGCGCGAACGTGGTATCACTATTTCAACGTCTCACGTTGAATACGATACTCCTACACGTCACTACGCACACGTAGATTGTCCTGGTCACGCCGATTATGTTAAAAACATGATCACTGGTGCTGCTCAAATGGACGGCGCGATCTTAGTAGTTGCTGCGACAGATGGCCCTATGCCACAAACGCGTGAGCACATCCTTCTTTCTCGTCAGGTTGGCGTTCCTTACATCATCGTATTCATGAACAAATGTGACATGGTTGATGACGAAGAGCTACTTGAACTAGTAGAAATGGAAGTTCGTGAACTTCTTTCTGAATACGATTTCCCAGGTGATGACTTACCTCTAATCGCTGGTTCTGCGCTTAAAGCGTTAGAAGGCGAGAAAGAGTGGGAAGATAAGATTGTTGAGCTTGCAAACGCACTTGATTCTTACATCCCAGAGCCAGAGCGTGACATCGATAAGCCATTCATCATGCCTATCGAAGACGTTTTCTCAATCCAGGGTCGTGGTACTGTTGTAACTGGTCGTGTTGAAGCTGGTATCATCCGCATCAATGACGAAGTAGAAATTGTTGGTATCAATGATACAACTCGTTCTACTTGTACTGGTGTTGAAATGTTCCGTAAGCTTCTTGACGAAGGTCGTGCTGGTGAGAACATTGGTGCACTTCTACGTGGTACTAAGCGTGAAGACGTTGAACGTGGTCAAGTACTAGCTAAGCCTGGTTCAATCAATCCACATACTACATTCACTTCAGAAGTATACGTACTTTCTAAAGATGAAGGTGGTCGTCATACTCCATTCTTCAAAGGTTACCGTCCACAGTTCTACTTCCGTACAACTGACGTAACTGGTGACGTTCAGTTACCAGAAGGCGTAGAAATGGTAATGCCTGGTGATAACATCAAGATGACAGTAACTCTAATCGCACCAATCGCGATGGATGAAGGTCTTCGTTTTGCTATCCGTGAAGGTGGCCGTACTGTAGGTGCTGGTGTTGTAGCAACTATCGTAGCGTAATTATTAGCCTAGCTAATTATTACCAAAAAGCCCGAGCTTAGTCTCGGGCTTTTTAATGTCTAAAATAAAGTACGATTTAAGATGCCGCTTTAACCTTAGGTGAAGATACTTGGTAACAATACTCAAAGTATCATTAGTGGTATTACTAAAAACCCGAGCTAAGCTCGGGTTTTGATAAGTTATGAATGTGCCATACTTAGCTGAAAACTATTCAATATTTTGGATCTGCTCATTGAGCAGCGGACTAGATCCTAACAAACTCAATGAGTTATCGAAAAGAAACCGCTCAAAAATGCCTGTTTGCCCACCAAACTGCCCACCACTTGCCTATGGCTTTTACTAAATCTTAGTGGTTAGCAATGGAAAAACAGTGTCGTTTTTATGCTGCTGTTAGAGCTAAAACATAGCAGTTTTGAAGGGCTTTATCGAGTAATTTTTTCAACACCTTATTTAATAATGGATACAATAATATCCACTTTCTATTTTATTTCGCTATAATGGATATGACTGTATCCATTTGGCTTTTGCGGATGAAATTTACCTTACTTGATGATACCGATGTAAGCCACGCCTATGCGGCTTATTTACGTGAGTTACGAAAGCAGGCAAAGCTGTCACGAGCGGCGCTTGCTGAGCGAAGCTGCGTACCTGCGGCCACCATTAAGAAATTTGAGCTGACCGGGCAAATTTCATTTCGCCAATTGCTGTTGCTATGGCAGACCCTCGACTCGCTTGGGCGTTTGTACGAGCTCACGCAACCTAGCAAAGAACGCGCTGCTATACCCACGAGTATTGATGAGGTGTTAAAAGATGAGTTTTAACCCCATTCAAAAACTCGCCGTAACTCGTACGTTAAGCTCAGGTGAGCAGGTTGCTGTAGGGGTCTTGGCGCAGAATCGGCAAGGCGTTTTTTTTCAGTATGCAGACAGCTATTTGCAGCAGTTTGGCAACTTATCTCCTTTTACCTTGCATGCGAACGCGCAAGTTCAAGTCGCACCTAAGCAGCCACACCAAGGTGTACATGGCGTATTTGGAGATTGTTTGCCCGATGGCTGGGGCATGCTGTTACAAGATCGTATTTTCCGGCAACAAGGCATCCTGCCTAATCAATTAACGGCGATGGATAGACTGGCCTTTGTCGGTGATAAAGGCATGGGAGCATTGTCTTTTTCTCCGGTGTCTGAGTTTTCAGCCACCACGCACGCGGATATTGATTTAGCGACGTTAGGCTTAGAAGCACAAACGCTGTTCGATGCTTCGATGTCAGATTATATGGATGATAATCACGATGAGTTAGATGGGCATACGCAACAGGTGTTGGCCGCATTAGTCGCCGGAGGTAGTTCGGGGGGAGCAAGGCCCAAGGCGCAGATTTATATGCCTGCTGGGGAAACTCAACATTGTCGAACCTTCGCTCAGCCTGGAGATGAGGCTTGGCTGGTTAAGTTTACCTCTAAAAATCTCGCGCTCGGCCATGAAGAAGGTTTGTGTGAGGCGGTTTATTTACAAATGGCAGAAGTTGCTAAGTGTCAACCGCCACAATGGCAACTCATTGAAGCACCACCTACCAGCGGTGCGTCTGCCTGGTTGGCGCTTAAGCGTTTTGATTATGTCACTGAACAGGCCGACTTAGGCAGCAAGCGCAGTGCAGGTCGATTGCATATGCACAGCGCTTGCGGGCTGCTGGATGCAGACTTTCGAACGCCAAGTTTAGATTACATTGATTTAATCAAAGCCAGCCGTCAGTTGTGTAAATCGCCAGCGGCTGGACAACTGCAATTTCGCCGCGCCATTTTTAATCTGCTGTCGTCTAATCAAGACGACCACAGTAAAAACTGGGCGTTTTTGCAAGCGGATGACGGTCAATGGAACCCTGCCCCTTTTTACGATGTTACTTACAGCCCCCATCCATTCAACGAACACGCCACTGCATTCGGCGGTTATGGCAAAGCGCCACCGCTTAAGGTGATGCAAAAACTTGCTACCAGTGCTGGCTTTTCGAATTGGCATGATGCAAGGCAAGTCATTGAAGAAGTCGCAGAAGCCATCAGCCAATTTACGTATCTGGCACAGCAGCAAGGGATCAGTAAAACAACCGTATCTGCAATTGCTAAGACATTGGATCAGCGCAAACAGGAAAATGCAGCGCTTTTTCTACAACAATAAGAAGGGACAACAATGAAGCTCGGCCGAAACGATCCTTGCCATTGTGGCAGTGGTAAAAAATTTAAACGTTGTTGTATGAGCAGCGTTTCCAAGCAACATGCCCAAGTTTTCGATGATGTTGAAACCATGCTGGCAATGAACCCAAATTTGAGCCTTGATGAACTCAATGCCGCATTGCAACACAAAGTGCAAGATCGCAATAATCAGCCTCATCCCGATTTTTGTGGCGTGACGCCAACGCAAATGGCCAATTGGCTTTATGCGCCTTTTGATCAATTACAGTGGGTGACAATCAGCACTCCCGACTCTCTTTCTGCCAGCCCTGTGATTCGTTATCTAGCGCTCATTCTTGATGATGCCATGGCGCAAGAAGGCTCCTTCAAAGCCACAACTAAAGGCAACTTACCGACTAAATTAGTCAAACAGGCCAGTGAGTTATTGCCCGAATTTGCCGTTGCTCAATTCGAACGTAACATTAGTATCAGCGAGTTTGCGGGCAGCAACGAAGACAAGTTTAATGCTTTGCACTACACCCGAGTGCTTGCCGAAATTAGCGGTATTATTTATCGACGTAGCGGCCGCTACCATGTGAAAAAATCAGCGCAAAAGCAGTATCAGGTGTTAGGTATACAAGCATTTTTTAAACCTATGTTAGAGGCCGCCATCAGCAAATATAACTGGGGCTATTTGGACGGTTTTGAGTTTGATGCCGACTTGCGAACCTTTTGGCTGTTTATGCTGTGGCGTATTCAAAGCCACAGTAGTGTAGATCTGCTGGTTGAAGAGGTGAAAGTGGCTTTCCCAGATTTACTACAGGGTTTCCCAGTAGATGATTACTTCTCGCCGGAAAGAAACTTAAGCATACTCATCGAATCACGGTTTATTGAGCGATTTTTACAGTTTTGGGGATTTGTGACCCTTGATCCAAGAAGTTTTTTAAACACGGAATCTGTTGGTAGGACGGTACAGGTACTGCCTTTATTGAAACAAACTTTTCAATTCACAATAAATACATAGCAAGGTCATCGTGAGCGAATATCAATACTATAAATTTGAGCGTCTGGATGGGTATTTAGATGCTAAAGCACGTCAAGCACTCAGGGCCATTTCAAGCCGTGCCGAGATCAGCGCTACGTCCTTTCAGGTGTATTACACCTACAGTGACTTAAAGGCAGAGCCTTTTGAGCTGATGTTAAAATACTTTGATATCGGTTTTTACTATGCCGATTGGGGCTCAATCGATGCCTACATCAAGCTACCAGCAGGAACGCTCCCTGACGCTTTACTTTGCTTTTCAAGTGATGGGCTTCATATTCACGAAAACGATGAGTGGCAGTTGCTGATTTTTTCCCTTGAGGAGTATGACGAATATTTTGACGATGAGCATGCCGACCAATTTTTCCAGCATTTAGCTGGGTTACGCAGCCGATTAATGCAAGGGGATTGGCGCCTTGTCTACTTTATGTGGCTAAAAATGTTTGATTTTAATGATGACGTTGAGCGAGTGCCGTTAATTCAATTCGATTTTGAGCACCTTAATGAAGAAGTGCAGGCGTTTGCAGCGCTGTATGATATTCCCTTAGCATTGGTTAAGGCACTCGCCATGGTGCTGAACGCACAACCCAGCCATCAAGCCAAACAAGCCCAGTTTCAGTTTGATACGTGGCTAAACAATCTCACGGAAGTTGAGAAAGACACGCTATTACGCGCGCTGTTTGAGCAAGGCCAGCTAACTCGCCATCAAGCCTTAGCGCTGACGCGAAAAGAACCTGCCAACATAGACGAAATCTATCAGTATTGGTTAACCCCCGAAGTAATTTCCCCTTTCATTGAGCAAGCCCAAAGCCAATTACAGCAAGAGCAAGCCGCAGCACTCGCAAAGAAAATGGCTATTGAAAAAGCAGAAAAAGAAAAAGCGTTGACGGATGTTTACAATCGGCGTGAGCACTACTGGCAGCAAGCACAAGAGCAAGCGGATCGCACTTGCGCCAGTGGTTATGATGCGGCATCACACTATTTGTATCAGCTGTTTGAGGCCTATCAGTTCAAAGCGGATGAAGCGGTGTTTGAACAACGTTTTAAGCGCTTTGTTGTGGCGAATAATAGCCGGAAAGCGCTGTTAAATCGTCTCAAAAGTCTACTTTTATAGGGCGTTCCGTTACGCCCCTTTGCGTAGCACAAACATGTGGTACCCAAACTCGCCTAGGTAGCGTTCATAAATCGCAATTTCTCGCTCGATATCTGCGATGGCGTTTGAATTTGGCATGCTTGCTTTTACTTCTGCCACTCGCGCTTTGAGTGGCTGATAGTAATCGTGCCATGCTTGTTCCCTTAAGGTGAAATGATCAATCACTTCAAAGCCTGCTTGGCGCATTTGGCCTAAGCGTTTTTCGATGGTTTGCATATCTGGGTATTCACCTTCCCAGAATGCGACCGCCTCTTGGCTTGGGTTATCGGTTAACCAGATCAAATCACTGACGACCATATAGCCACGATTAGTCAGTAGTTTACGCCACTGGGTTAACGCTTGCTCAACCCCCATTATGTAAGCTGAGCCTTCTGACCAGATGCAATCAAAGCTTTCAGGTGGAAAAGGCAGATCCGTCATGTTGGCGCAGCTTAAGGTAACGCGGGTATCTAACCTCTGCTCAGTGAGGCGTTCACCGAGTTCATCCAGCGCACTTTGCTCGTTATCCACTGCCACAATCTCGGCTTGGG
>NZ_AUTL01000292.1:0-51832 GCF_000498015.1 Pseudoalteromonas sp. TAE79 | reverse complement strand
GTGCGCGGTTTTGTAAATTATTTTAGTATAGCCAATTGTAAGCGAGAGCTAAAAGCCTTGGCAGGTTGGATCAGACGAAGACTAAGGGCAATACAGCTGAGGTTGTGGAAGAAGCCATCAAGGCTACATCGACGACTAAAGCAGTTAGGGAAAAAGCCACCGTTTAAGTTCATAAAGATGAACTCGTGGCGTAACTCACTAAGCCCTTTATCTTGTGTATCGATGCCAAACCAATGGTTTGAGGAGCTTGGTTTATATCCAATAGAAAAAGTGAATACGGGATGGCTTGCTTTATCAGCGTTTAGGAAATAAGTTGATAAAATGTGAAGGGTACAGGAGCCGTATACGAGGTCCGTACGTACGGTTCTGTGAGAGGGATGAGGCATAAGCCTCACCCTACTCGATAGTGTCTCGACTATTTGTTTGCGGTAAGACTCTTAAAAAGCAAGGCAAGCTGTAGTGCTATGCAAACTCATAAATCTATATAATAAGACTACCTAATTTTGTGAAAATTAGCCCTACATAGGTAAAAATAATAAAAATAATAAAAATAACAAAAGCCTATTTTATGGAATTAGTTTTAACCATACGGAGTAAACATCTATTTTGAACTGGCAAACTTTAGTCGATAACAGGCAACGTTTTTTTTGGCTTTTGCAAATCGCGGGCTGGATTGGTTACGCGTTAGTAAATTATATCGGCTCTAAAGTATTTGAAATGCGTGATATATACGTATTTGTTATTTTATTGAATGCTTACGCTGGTTGTTTGATGACAGTGCCGCTTAGGTATATTTACCGTAAAATTTGGAATGCCTCGCCCTGGGTGTTAATGATTGTAGTATTTGGTGCCTCTTATATAACGGGCACTCTATGGGCTGTCGTTCAAAAATTCAATCTATGGGAAATATACCGCCATGGTTATAGACCAGAGGAGTGGTTTTATTACCTGCAGCAAGGTTTAGATTCGGTTTATATTATTTTATGTTGGAGTGGTTTGTACTTTGGCGTTAAATATTATCAGTTATTACAAAGTGAGCGACAAAAAGCGTTAAAGGCCACAACGATGGCACACGAAGCGCAACTAAAAATGCTCAGGTATCAGTTAAATCCCCATTTTTTATTCAATACACTTAACGCTATTTCTACTTTAATTTTGGTTAAAGAAAACAAAGATGCTAACTTAATGGTAGCAAGGTTAAGTGACTTTTTACGTTACACACTTAATACCGATCCAATTAAAAAAGTACCGCTTGAGCAAGAGCTACATGCGCTCATGCTTTACTTAGAAATAGAGCGCGTCCGTTTTGATGAGCGGTTGAAAGTAAATGTAGATATTAGCGAGCAAGCAAAAGAGGCTTTAGTACCGAGCTTAATTTTGCAACCAATTATAGAAAACGCGATTAAATATGCCATTGCCCATCTGACAGAAGGTGGTGTAATTGATATTAAAGCACAAGTATTTGCGAATGAATTATTACTAGAAGTGGGTGACAACGGCCCAGGCACTGAAATACTTGATGGCCAATTAGTTAACGCTCAAGGTGTAGGTGTTGCTAACACCAAAGATAGATTAAAAACGTTGTATGAAAATAATTATTCGTTTGTATTATCACATAATACGCCAAGTGGATTAAAAGTTAATCTGCGAGTACCTTTTGAGAAGGCTGTGAAAAATGACTAAAATAAAAACACTTATTGTTGATGATGAACCGTTAGCCCGTAAAGGTCTAGCAGTAAGGCTTGAAGAGTTCTCTGATATTGAAGTAATTAACTTATGTAGTTCAGGCGCTGATGCAATTGAAATGTGCCAAAGAGAGAAAATCGATTTGGTTTTTTTAGATATTCAGATGCCAGGTATGAATGGCTTTGAGGTGGCAAGAGCGCTTAGCGAAAGTACAAAAGTATTACCTGCTATAGTATTTGTAACTGCTTTTGATCAGTTTGCTGTAAAAGCATTTGAAATTCATGCTCTCGATTACATTTTAAAACCCGTTGATGATAACAGATTAAAACAGGCGGTAGAAAAAGTGCATACTTATTTAAAAACGCAGCAAGACAACGCCCATAAGAAAAAACTAGCGAGTTTTGTAGCCGGTATTACTGGTAATAATTGCGAAGAAATATTAAAAAAATTAGCCACTGGCGATACCTTAACAGATAGACGTTACCCAGAATCGCTTGCAGTAAAAGAGCAGGGTGAAATTATACGGGTACCTGTAGCGACTATCCAATGGGTTGATGCTGCAGGTGACTATATGTGTTTACACTGTGAAGATGGACAAACGCATATACTTCGTAAAACAATGAAAGAGCTTGAGCAAGAGCTAGACCCTCAGTTATTTGTGCGTGTACACCGCAGTGCAATAGTAAATACAAAACAAATTAGTAAGCTGGTTACACAAGTAAGTGGCGAGTATTTATTAGTACTTGAAAACGGACAAGAATTAAAAGTGAGCCGTAGCTACCGAGATAAGGTTAAAGCGGCATTAGCAAGTTAAAGCCAACGCTTTTATTACAGGCACAAAAAATGCGAGCTAAGCTCGCATTTTTTATATTCAGCGTTTAATTACGCAACAGTTACAATTTTCATTGTGTTAGTTGCACCCACAGTTTCCATTGAGTCACCGTGAGTAATAATTACTGTATCGCCAGACTGTAAAGACCCTTGAGAAACTAAAGTATCAAGCGCGGCTTTTACCATACCGTCTTTTTCAGTTTTTGTAGAATCAAAAAATACTGGGTAAACACCACGATAAAGTGCTGTTTGACCTAATGTACTCGCATGGCGTGAAAGCGAGTAGATTGGTAAGCCAGAGCTGATACGTGACATTAATTTAGCCGTGCTACCAGATTCAGTAAGCGTGATGATAGCTTTAACAGAATCTAAGTGATTAGCTGCATACATAGCAGAAAGTGCGATAGATTCTGCATTGTTAGAAAAACGACTATCTAAACGATGCTTAGAAACATGTGTTTCTTTTTGAGATTCAGCACCTAAACAAACACGTGCCATAGTTGCAACAGTTTCTTCAGGGTAATCACCAGCAGCTGTTTCAGCTGAAAGCATTACAGCATCTGTTCCATCAAGAACAGCATTTGCAACATCCATAACTTCTGCACGTGTAGGCATAGGGTTATCGATCATCGATTCCATCATTTGCGTTGCTGTTACTACAGTACGGTTTAATGAACGAGCACGACGAATAATTAGTTTTTGCTTGCCCATAAGAGCTGCATCACCAATTTCAACACCTAAATCACCACGAGCAACCATTACAGCGTCAGACGCTAGAATGATGTCATCAACAGCTTCTTGTGTTTCAACGGCTTCAGCACGTTCAATTTTTGCAAGTAGTTGTGCTTTTGAACCAGCAGCTTCAGCAAGTGAGCGTACGTAGCGCATATCGTCGCCACTTCGTGGGAATGATACGGCAATGTAATCTACGTCAATTTCAGCGGCAGTTATTAAATCTTCTTTATCTTTTTCAGTAAATGCTGGAGCAGTTAAGCCACCACCTAAACGGTTAATACCTTTATTGTTAGATAAAACACCGCCAACAGTTACAGTACAATGTACTAAGTGTCCAGCTACTTCATCAACAGTTAGTTGAATAAGGCCGTCATTTAGGAGTAGTAAGTCGTTAGGGCTAACATCGTTAGGTAGTTCTTTATAATCAATACCTACAGAGTTAACATCGCCTTCGCCTTTTTCCATTTTTGCATCAAGAGTGAACTTTGCACCCACAGCAAGCGTTACTTTACCTTCTTTAAAAGTAGAAACGCGGATTTTAGGGCCTTGAAGGTCAGCAAGGATAGCAATATGCTTGCCTAATTTTTTTGCAATATCGCGTACAGCTTGCGCACGGTCTTTATGATCTTGGGCAACACCATGTGAGAAGTTTAAACGTACTACATTAGCCCCAGCGATAATAATTTTTTCTAAGTTGTTATCTCTATCGGTAGCAGGTCCAAGGGTAGCAACTATTTTCGTGCGTCTTAGCATCAATTTCTCCTGTTTGCTTGGTGAAAGCATGTTGACGTTATTTTGTTGAATTAAAACATCTATATTAGATTAAAATATTTTAATTATGTGCAAACTTCAAAGGTTTGCCACTATTTTATACAAAACTATTGTGTCATCATTATGACACCGGTGTCAGAATGCGTCAATGATCTTAATTTCAATTAGCGTTGCTTTTAGTCACCCCGAGAGCATTGATGTTTGATATAATTACGTAGCTTATTTATCTGTAATAAAAAAGCATGTTGTATGGGCTCATAGTTAGTATTTTATGACTGTATGAGTATAATGCACGCGGTATTATTTAATTTATACACTGAATTTTCTAACCAAATAGTTGTTACCGAGGAGGACACTAGATGCAAGTTGCATTAGTAGGGTTAGGCGTTATGGGAAAAAATCTTGCCCTAAACTTGATTGAAAAAGGGATAACGCTAGTCGCTTATGATAAAAACCCACATGCGGGTGAAGAGTTACTAAGTTGTGCCAAATCACAAGGCATGGCTGATAGGCTTCACATTGTCTCTGATTTAAGTGACATGGTAAGGCGTTTAGAGGCACCTCGTTCTATTTTATTACTTGTTCCTGCTGGTGAGTTAGTTGATACAGTTTGTAATGAACTTGTAGAGGCCGGCGTTAATTGTGACGATATGATAGTCGATTGCGGTAATAGTAATTATAAAGACGGTATAACGCGTAAACTCAAATACCAAAATAAATTTGAATTTGCCACTATGGGAATTTCTGGCGGTGCAGAAGGCGCTCGCCATGGTCCTGCAATGATGGCAAGTGGTTCTGAAGGTGGTTGGGAACGTATTGAGCCATGGTTTGAAAAAGTAGCTGCTAGCTATAATGGCGACTCGTGTTTTGCACGTGTTGGCCAATCAGCAAGTGGTCATTTTGTAAAAATGGTTCACAACGGTATTGAATACGCACTGATGCAACTTATTGCAGAAGTGTACCAATTACTTCGTTTAGGTACTAATCGTTCTCCAAAAGAAGTAGCTGAGATATTTAATGACTGGTCAGAAGGTCAATTAAATAGTTATTTACTGTCTATTTCTAGCCATATATTGTCACTTGAAAATCATAATAATGTACCGCTTGCGGACTTAATTGATAATAAAGTTGGCGCTAAAGGTACTGGTCTTTGGACTGCGCAAAATGCACTCGAACTTGGTATTGCTGTCCCTTCACTTGTTGCTGCTGTTCAAGCTCGTCATTTAACTAATGCATGTAACACAACGGCTGCACAAGAGATGACATATGCATCTAAATCAACGAACAATGTTGAAATTGATTTAGAAGAGCTAAAAGACGCGTTCTTACTTGCAAGCTTACTTGCGTATCGTCAAGGTTTAGCGCTAATCAAAGGTGCATCACGTACTCATCAGTGGAAAGTAGATTTATCTAAAACGCTTCAAACGTGGCGCGCTGGTTGTATAATCCGTGCTGACTACCTTGATAGCGTTGCACAAGGTGTTGAATTTATTGACACTCTTGAAAAAGAGTCTAATTCTTTGCGCAAAATTACCGGTCAAGCAATAATGACTGGTTTAGCATTCCCTGTATTGGGTGCTACACAAACGTATTTAGCAACATTAACTACACCGAGTAATGGGCATTTAGTTCAAGCCCAGCGTGATTACTTTGGTGAGCACGGCATAAAAACCCACAGTGGTGAAATGTGTCATTTAACTGATTTAGTAGATATAGAAGCTAAAGTTAGATAATAAGCAGTTGTTTAAAACGATAAGGGCACGCTATTTAGCGTGCCTTTTGTATTTTTAGCCCTTAAAAATTAGCGGCTTAACTCACCACGTAAATTGTCTTGCATTAAATGACGAATCGTTTCGACTTCAAGCTTTTGGCTAAATAAATAATGTAACTTAGTTAAGCATGCTTCAAGGGTCATATCGTACCCACTAATTACACCAATATTTAATAGTGCATTACCTGTTGCATAGCCACCCATGTTTACATGGCCTTTTAAACACTGAGTTAGGTTAACAATTACGACGCCACGTTTACTTGCTTCTTCGAGTATTGACAAAAAGCTCGGATCTTGGGGTGCATTACCAACACCAAAACTAAGTAGCACCAGTGATTTAATATTGCCATTGACCAAGCTTTTAACTACCTCTTGGCTAATACCAGGATACAGATAAAG
The DNA here is from genome assembly GCF_000498015.1 of Pseudoalteromonas sp. TAE79. Taxonomy (NCBI): domain Bacteria; kingdom Pseudomonadati; phylum Pseudomonadota; class Gammaproteobacteria; order Alteromonadales; family Pseudoalteromonadaceae; genus Pseudoalteromonas; species Pseudoalteromonas sp. TAE79. Next base: position 45,639 of record NZ_AUTL01000292.1, on the reverse strand, counting down.
CACTCCGATAGGTTGAGGTGTTATAGGTGTAACTTGCAGCTCATTTTCAACATATGGGCTAAGCTGACCTTTAATAAGTTGAATATTAATACCCGATAACGCGAGAGGATCAAGATTAGGCGATGCAAAGGCGTTAAACCCATCCGCGTGTGCTTTAGTTGCTCTATTACCTCTAAACAGTTGGTTATTAAAAAAGAGACTTACTTCAGCAATAGGATAATTTGCAGCTAAATACATGGCATTAAGCAAGTTTACTTGGCCATCAGAACGTAATTGTGAGAGCGGAATTTGTGAGCCGGTTACAATAACCGGTTTAGATAAATTTTCGAACATAAATGACAGCGCTGAGGCTGTATAAGCCATGGTATCAGTGCCATGGAGCACTACAAAACCATCATAATCTTGGTATTTATCTTTGATATCATCAGCAATGAGTTGCCAATGCTCGGGCGACATATCTGAAGAGTCTATAAGAGGGCAGTATTCGTGAATATCAAACAAAGGCATTTCATCACGATTAAATTCTGCGTTATTTACTACGGTTTCTGTTAAAAAACCTTCAGCCGGAATATAGCCTCGACTCGATTTTTTCATACCTATAGTACCGCCAGTATAAGCGATATAAATGCGTTTACGTTTCATAAAAAAAGCCCAGTAAAAAAACTGGGCCTAGTATAACGTTAAGCAGCTTTAAATACAGCTGATTAGGTGAAGCTATGCACTTTTATTGTGCAACATTACACACTAAACAGCGTGCGTATACACCTTGTGGATCGTTGTAATCTTTAAGGTTTTCAACTTCAGTGCTTAATTGATTAATAACACTTTGTAAATTAGCTTGTGTTGCTAACACAGATGTTTTTTGTGTTTGCAAACCAAGCATAGATTTAATAGACGCATTACCAAAAATGTCTTGAATCATTTTTTCTTGCGGGCTTAAATCTTGTTTGATTGTTTTAACTTCATAATGATTAAGCTTAGCAAGTGCAGCAGCGGCTTCAATCGCATCTTGTTTATCGCCTAGCTTATCAACTAAACCGAGTTCTTGCGCTTGAGATGCAATCCAAACACGACCTTGTGCTATTTTATCTACTTGCTCTGGCGTCATATTTCGCGCATGTGCCACTACAGCTAAAAAGCGACCGTATGCTTCTTCAACACTCATTTGAATTACTTCACCCATCTTTTCGTTAAGAGGGCGAGTGATTGAAAAACCAGCCATTTCGGTTGTAGCAACGCCATCTGAATAAACACCAATTTTCGATAAGGTTTTCTCAAATGTCATAAACGTACCAAATACACCAATTGAGCCTGTAATTGTACTTGGTGCTGCCCAAATTTCGTTTGCAGCAGAGGCAATCCAATAACCACCTGATGCAGCCACAGAACTCATTGAAGCAATAACAGGTTTACCAGCAGCTTTAAGGGCTAATACTTCAGCACGAATAACTTCAGAGGCAAACATACTACCGCCACCAGAGTCTATACGTAGTACAACCGCTTTAACTTTATCATCAAGGCGTGCCTTACGAAGTAGGGCTGCTGTAGAGTCGCCACCAATTTCGCCAGCTTTACGCTCACCATCAACAATTGTACCTTTAGCAACAACAACGGCTACTTTTTCGGTAATAGGGTTATCAAATTCAATCGGTGGTTTAACTAAGCTTAAGTATTCACGAAATGAAACTTGCTTAAATGTTTTGCCATCTTCTCGTGCGCCCACTAAATCAATTAATTGCTTGCGAACTTGTTGATTTGTTTTTAAAGAATCAACCCACTGGTGATCAAGTGCATATTTACCTGCATCGCCATCGGCAGCTTTCATTTTTTCTAGATATACGTCCATTGTTTCGTCAAAATTTGACTCATCAAACGGGCGAACAGCGGCAACATCTTGTTTGTATTCGCTCCAAAGAGCGCCTAACCAAACGCGGTTAGCTTCTTTAGCTGCATCGGACATGTCGTTACGAATAAAAGGTTCTACTGCTGACTTAAATGTACCAACACGGAAAATATGCTGCGTTACTTCAAGCTTTTCAAGTGCATCTTTAAAGTAAAGCGGGTACATGCCATAACCTTCAATACCTACGCTGCCGTATGGGTGCATAGCTATTTCGTCAGCATGCGATGCAATATAGTATTGCGCTTGAGTATAGTAATAACCCGATGCAATTACTTTTTTGCCAGCTTGCTTGAAGGCATCAATAGCCTTTGTAATTTGCTTAAGTTTATTTAAATGTGCTTTAGGCATCTCTTGTAAATCAAGCAATATCACCGTGATACGATCGTCTTTAGTCGCCTCGTTTATTACTTCAACAATATCGTCGAGTAATATTTCGCTTGGTGCTTCAGAACCAGAAGTTGCATCACTAATTGCGGCTTCAACTGGGTCTATATATGTTTTCTCTTCAACAATAGGGCCATTTAAGTTAAGCCTAAGTACAGAGCCATTTTCAACTATTATTTGATCATCGTCACTTGAGAGTGACACAAAGAAAACAATTACCAGTAATAAAAACAAAATGTTTAGTATTAAGCGACGAGAAAAATTAATTCCAGCCCAAATACCTTTAAATACCTTTGCTATCAAAATAGCTCCTTAATTTGGTACAGTTAATACATTAGTCCCATCTTAGCTTAGAATAAAAATAAATTTAACTGCTAAATCGTAACGAAGTGTTTATGAACCTATATAAACGTAAGTTTTTACTGCTATTTTTAATTAAATGCATGCACATATTGCTTATTACTTGCCATTAAAGCAGAATTAGCTAATGTATACAGGTTAGACCAGTTAACGGGGCACAAGATGTTAGAACAACAATTACAACTAAAACACACACAATTACGTAACCGCTTGGTTATGGGCTCAATGCATACAGGTCTTGAAGAGGGCTGGCATAACCGCAAACGCTTACGTGCATTTTATGAAGCACGTGCAAAAGGTGGCACCGCGATGTTAATTACAGGCGGATACAGCCCTAATTTACGTGGCAAGCTAACACCTATTTCTTCCTCATTTAATAGTTATTACGATGTGTTTAAGCATCGCGCTTACACAGATGCTGTGCATAAACACGGTGGAAAAATTTGTTTGCAATTATTACATGCTGGACGTTATGCATACCATCCTTTCAATCAAGCACCAAGTGCAATAAAAGCACCTATTAATCCTTATAAACCTAAAGCGATGTCGCTTGGCTCGATTAAAAAAACAATTAAAGACTTTGCGCATTCTGCCTATATGGCTGAAAAATCCGGCTACGATGGCGTAGAGGTCATGGGTTCTGAAGGGTATTTGATTAATGAGTTTATGGCGCCGCACACCAATAAACGCGATGATGAGTTTGGTGGCAGCTTAGAAAATAGAATGCGACTTGCACTTGAAATAGTTAAAGCTGTAAGAGCAAAAGTATCTGAAAAATTCTTAATTATTTTTAGATTGTCGGTCATTGATTTGATTCCAAACGGTTCAACACCAGAGGAAGTTGTTATTCAAGCTACCGAACTTGAAAAAGCGGGTGTTGATATATTTAACACTGGTATTGGTTGGCACGAAGCGCGTGTACCGACTATTGCGAGTATGGTGCCACCGGGTGCATTTAAAGAAGCATCAAAGCGTTTAAAAGACGTAGTTAATGTCCCTGTGATTGCTGTTAACCGAATTAATACTCCAGAAATTGCTAACGATATTTTAAATGCAGGCGAGGCTGATTTAATTTCGATGGCACGTCCGTTATTGGCTGATCCTGAGTTTTTTAATAAGTATGTAAACAATCAATCTAAACAAATTAATATTTGTATTGGCTGTAACCAAGGTTGTCTAGATCACGTATTTAAAAATAAACGTGCTACGTGTTTAGTTAATCCACAAGCTGCATTTGAGCTAGATTACCCGCTAGAGCAAGCAGCCAAAGCTAAAAATGTATTAGTTGTCGGTGCAGGTCCTGCTGGTTTATCAGCAAGTTGTTACTTGGCTCAAAAAGGGCATAACGTCACGTTAATTGATCAAAAATCGCAAATGGGCGGTCAATTTAATTTAGCCATGCAGATACCGGGTAAAGAAGACTTTAACCATACACTTACTTACTTCACTAATGAGCTCGAGCGATTAAAAGTAACTGTGGAGCTTAGTAAAGCTTATGACGATTCAATGCTTAAAAACTATGATGACATCGTATTTTCAACTGGCGTTAGGCCGCGTGAAGCCTCTATTAAGTGTAGCGATGATAAGCGTGTATTTGCTTATGACGAAGTTATACGCGGCGAAGTAGAGCTGGGTAAATCAATTGCTATTTTAGGTGCCGGTGGTATAGGTTTTGATATGGTTGCGTTTTTAAGCGAACATAAATCGCAAACTATTAGCGAGTTTAAAACGCAATGGGGGATTGAGTGTGAAGCCCAACCTCATAAAGATGAACGTCAATTGTATATGTTAAAACGCAGTGCGGGTCGTTTTGGTAGCGAGCTTGGTAAAACAACGGGTTGGATACATCGCCAAGTTGCTAAGCAGCATGGCGTTAAGCAAATTGCTGATTGCCAATACCAAAGCTTTGATAAAAGCGGACTAACTATTAATGTTGCTGGTGAAACTCAAGTGCTGCCAGTAGACACGGTTATTGCCTGTATTGGTCAGGTTTCTAACAACGAAGTGCTAGAAAATTACACAGATAATGCAAAGGTACATGTTATAGGCGGAGCTAAACTAGCTGCTGCTATTGATGCTAAACGCGCTATTTTTGAAGCTCTTCAGGTCGCTAGAAGTATTTAACCTTTGTAAATAAATTGAAATAGTTTATCAATTCATGCGGTCTTTGCTGTTTATAGTCTATAACTTAATAAACAGTGAACACACAGGATACGCATGAACAAACTAACCAATCTTTATGATGCAATATTGGGTAAACTATCATTTTTAGATGGTTTACCTGTATTGCTATTTCGCTTGATTTTAGCCCCTGTTATGATCATTGCAGGTTATAACAAACTTGCTATAAGCGGTGAGACAGAAGGTTTCTTTGATAACTTTTTAGCATCTCCAGATGTAGTTCAATGGTTTGGTAATAATGAATGGGGTTTAGGATTACCGTTTCCTGACTTACTCGCTTTTTTAGCTGGATGGAGTGAATTTTTAGGTGGTTGGTTGTTATTATTTGGCCTTTTAACTCGCTTGGTCAGTATCCCACTTATGTTCACAATGGTTGTCGCTGCAACCTCAGTGCATTGGCATAATGGTTGGTTTGCAATAGCACCAACTAATCCAGAAACAAGTGCTGCGCAAGTGCTCGATTGGTTATCAATTCCGGGCGCTAAAGAAAGCCTTGAAAACTCACTAGAAGTACAAGACCGAATAGGTAAAATTCGTGGCTTAGTTGAAGAACACGGGTTTCCTGATTATCTATACGAAAAGGGCAAGCCGTCTATTTTAAACAACGGTATAGAATTTTCGGCAATTTACTTTGCAATGCTCCTTAGCTTATTTTTTATGGGAGGAGGACGCTTTGTTAGTATAGATTACTGGTTAAGGCGAAATATTGTAAAAGAATAACGTATTCAATCTGCTTTACTAACGGCCCCATAGCTTAACCCTTTGCGGCCGTTTTGCATTTTAATTTCTCGGTATTTATTTTTTAAGGGTTTAAATGTTACTCTAGCGTTTTGAATTTTGAGGAATCGTTATGAACGCTATCGAGCTTTTACTTACCCGCCAATCAGACTCTAAACTAACAGAGCCGGGCCCTACGCCTGAGCAGCTCGACATAATTAAGCAAGCAGCATTACGTGTTCCTGATCATGGCTGTATAGCACCGTGGCAGTTCATTGTTGCTCAAGGTGATGCACGCAATAAACTGGGTGAAATTTACCATCAAAGTGCAGTGGCAGAGCAACAAGAAGAAAAAGTAATTAACCGTGCTAAAGAGCTTCCCCTTCGTGCGCCTATGATTGTAATAGCAATTGCTAAATATCAAGAACACCCAAAAGTTCCTCGAATAGAACAAGTACAAAGCGCAGGCTGTAGTGTATTAGCGATGCAACAAGCTGCATTTGCCCAAGGGTTAGGCGGTGTTTGGCGCACAGGCTACTTTGCACAAAGTAGCGCGGTTAAAAAAGCGCTTAACTTACATGAGCAAGATGAAATAGTAGGGTATTTATATATAGGTACACCCGAAGTCGATTGTAAAAAGTCGCCTCGCCATAAGCCAGAACACTATTTTAGTAATTTGTGAAATAGTATGAACTTTGCGCAACTTACATAGTCATAATTCATTAAGGTTACAAAGAGTATTATTTAAAAGTTAATGACTTGGCTGTAAGAAGCGCTTGGAAGCACTAAATTTACTAAATCTTCTTCAGTTTGTTTTTTAATCGGTTGTTTTTTGATACATTATGGAAAGTCTTAATAAAAATAACGATAAAGAAGACGAAAACTATGGGAAATTTATTTTTACGTGAAAAAGAGAATTGGCTAGCATGGTCAATTTGGGGAATCATTGGTGCTTTTGTAACACTGTATGTTGCAATGAGCACAAATGCATCACACTTTATAGCCGGTTCAGCGATGGGTATGCTTGTGTTGTTAACATGGTGGATGCACCAGTCCAAACGTTTCGACTTTGGGCGTGCATTTAAAGTATGTTGCTACGTTTTATCGCTTAGTGTGCTACCTGCTTTTATGTTTGTTGTAGTACCAAGTGATGATTTAAATCGATTCGATTTAATTTTTCAAGGCGTTACCTTTACCGCACTGAGTATATTGGCTTGTTTAATCTGCTCTTGGATTGCACGTAGACCTAAACAATATTATTAATGTGTTTAACTTTAGTCCATTAACTACACTTTTATTAAAGTGAAGAGCTTAACAAAAGAACAAAGTGGGTCTATTTTATCCAATATGTTAATATTTTATATTAATTTCTATTTAGCTCTTTACAAGTTATGTATTTAGCCATATTATTCGCGCCGTGCGGAGAGATGGCAGAGTGGTCGAATGCACCGGTCTTGAAAACCGGCATGGGTTTATAGCCCATCTAGGGTTCAAATCCCTATCTCTCCACCATTATTTAAAAAAACCGCCTTATGGGCGGTTTTTTGCTTTGTGGAGTTTCTAAATGACTAAAGCAACAAACCTACCAACCTCGCAGAAATTAATAAAACATCTTTTATTATGGACGGTATTTGGTTACTGCTATCAAAGTGCTATTAGCTTATTAGTAAAAATGGCTATAGACGCTCAACCAGAGTATCCATTAATTACCGGTTTAATTTATGGTGTTGGTTTTAATGTTTTAGCTGCCCATCTTATTACCAAATACGATAAGCATTGGCCAGTTATTGGCTCTGTTTTTATTGGTTGTATAGGGCTGCTTGTAGTGCCATTTTTACTGTTTGGCGAATCAGGATTACTAACAATGCCTCTACTTGTTGGAATTTTATTCAGTTTGCCGCTTTGTAGTTATATTGTTGGCCTAATTAAGCTAAAACTCAGCAAAAACTAGCCCCAAACGCGGTTTATTTTGTGATAGCATAGTCGCGTCTTTTAACTAACAAAACGTGAAAAACACATTATGTCAGATAATTTTACTACAGATGCTGAAAAAGCAAGTTACGGTATTGGCTTACAAATGGGTGAGCAACTTAAGTCTAATCCTTTTGAAGGCTTAAACCTAAATTCAGTATTTGAAGGCATGAAAGATGCATACGCTGGTAGCGCATTTCAAGTTGAGATCCCTGAGATCCAAGCTGCATTTGAAAAAATCAACGAAGAGATTCAAGCTCGTCGTGAAGAAGAGTCTAAAGTACTTTCTGCAGAAGGTATTTCATTCTTAGAAGAAAACGCAAAACGTCCTGAAATCACAGTAACTGAGTCTGGTCTTCAATACGAAGTACTAGCAACTGGCGAAGGCGAAAAGCCAACAGCTGAGTCTACAGTACGTGTTGATTACCACGGTACACTTATTAACGGTACTGTGTTTGATAGCTCATACGAGCGCGGTCAACCAGCTGAATTTCCAGTTGGTGGCGTGATCAAAGGCTGGACTGAAGCATTACAAATGATGCCTGTAGGTACTAAATGGCGTATCTACGTTCCTCATGAGCTTGCTTATGGTGAACGTGGCGCAGGTGCTGCAATCGCACCTTTCTCAACGCTTGTATTTGATGTTGAGCTACACGAAATCATTTCTTAAATTAAATAAATTTTAATTTAAGAATTTAAAAAGCCGTATTCAATTTGAATACGGCTTTTTTGTGTTTGTAATTTAAGAGTTTTATACCAATTAGCTTAATTAAGTAATCTATTTTTCGCTAAGAAAATCGTGTCGATAACAAGGCAAAAATTTCGTTGTTTAGTTGTTATCACTAATTGCTCTTGCATTGCCTCCTGCCTCCATGCAGTCGTATATCAGAAATTCTTAACGCAGTTAGCGTCAGGTTTAATCCTTCAAATCGATTAAGTATTACTGCGTGTTGATATTATATATTCTAAAAATAAAAAAACCGCATTAATAAAATGCGGTTTGTAAAAATATAAACTAAAAACTGTTTTTAATTATTAAAAATAACCACGAACACCAAAGCGGAAGTTTCTGCCTGGTAGTGGGGCTTTATCTTTAATAAATGAGCTATGTACAAAACCTAACTCGTCGGTAATGTTATCTACATTTATATAAAGTTGTGCATCTACCGCACCTAAATCAAGTTGGTAATTAGCTTGTGCGTCAAATAACGTATAACCATCGGTTTGTGTTTCAAACGCAGTTACATCGTTTTGATCAAAGTAATGAGTACCTGTAAGCGTTAGTTGTAAATCACCTAAATCATACTGTAGCTCCGAGCCTAATTTATTGGCTGGAATACGCGGTAGGTTACCTTCATCATCTTTAAGTTTTGCACGAGTTGAGTCACCAAATACTTTAACCATAGCGCTTGATGTAATTTGATAGTGAGCATCAAATTCAATACCATATAGCTCTGCATCTTTGCTGGTAAACTGATAAACCGCAACGGCATCATCATGTGCACCAATAGCCGATTCTAAACCATCTTCTTCATCGTAAACTAAACCTGTATTTTCTTGGAAGTAGAAGTTTTTAATATCGTTATAGAAAAAGTTAACTGTGTAACCAAAATCACCGCTAAAGCGTCTAAAGCTTAAATCTAAGTTTGTTGAAGTTTCCTGTTTGATATTTTCTGGCTCAAAATGCGCTTCATTATCTTCAATATTGTAACCAAGGCCTAGCTCGTAAGTGCCAGTTGCAATGTGTAAACCGTTAGATAAAAGCTCTGCCGAAAGTGGTGCTCGTTCTGAATGAGAAATACTCGTAGCGATACTATGACCCGGCTTGTATTGCCAAATGGCACCAGCAGAGGCACTTAAATTGGTAAAACTTTCGTTATACCCAATGGTTTCTTCGTCGCTATGATCTATCTCTACTTCACCGTGGCTATGCTCGTGTGCCGTGATTTGGCTTTCAATTTTGTAATCTTCAACACGTGCGCCAAGTTCAATTGTAACGTCGCCAAATTCACGCTCTTCAAGTAAATATAATGCGTTAGTTGTAGTTACACTTGCGGGTGTAAAGGCTTCTTCACCAATTGCATCGTAGTCAGAATCGCTGTAGTGATAGCCCATCATTCCGTGCCAATCAGCAAACTTATGCTCTACATTTAAACGTGCTTCAGTCGTTTTATTTTTAAAAGTAGTACCAATTTCGCCATCTTCAATTTCGCTGTGCGAGTAATCTGTGTAGCCAACACGTAGGTTAATGGTTTCAATCCAGTTATTATGAAGGGCGTAACTTACAATCCCTTGCCAGCGATCTTGCTCTAAATGTGCGTAAACTGGCTCTTCAGCAGCTTCATCTTCATGTTCTGCATGCTCTTCTTCAGTTTCACCTTCGTGATCGTGATGATGCTCATGCCCAGGAATACCGTAACCAGTATCAATGCTACCGTAAGAAAAACCAATCGTTAAGTGATCGCCAACATAGCTGGTACCAAAGTTGAGTGTTTCGCTATCAATAAAAGTATTTTCTACCGAGCTTTCGGTTTCAACATCGCCATCATCGTCGGCAATAGTAAAGGTCGGTGTTTGGTAATCATCGCCGCTGCGCTTAGTACCATCAAAATGAAAGTTAAAGCCTTCATTACCTGTTTCAAGTTTTGCAGCTACGGTGTTTGAATTTGACACCGTATCGTGGCTGTATTCAGCAGCGCCTGTAAGCTCGTCGATATTGCTAGTAGGAATACGGTTATCAACCACGTTTACAACGCCACCAATTGCACCAGAGCCATAAAGTAGGGTACTTGGACCGCGCAACACTTCAATTTGCTCTGCCGCTAGGCTGTCGCTTGATGTCGCGTGGTCTGGGCCAATTCGCGACGCATCGCTGGCATCTAATCCATTTTGTGTGATTTTAACGCGAGGGCCATCTAAACCACGAATAATTGGGCTTGATGATACAGGGCCAAAGTAACTTGCATTTACGCCTGGTAAACCTTTAAGAGTTTCGCCAAGTGTTGGTTTAGATTTATTTCTTAATTCATCACCAGATAGCACACTTACAGGAGAAATCATTTCTAGGCTGTTCTTATGAAGTGCAGAGGCATAAACAACCACTGTTTCAACCGATGTTGGTTTAAGTGACACAGACAGATTATTTGAAGATTCGGTAACAGCAATACGAGAGTCGATGTAGTTGTCTTTACTAATATGTAATTGGCTGTTTGCATCTATATCGATAGCAAACTCGCCTAAATCATTACTTTTAACGCTTTGGTTTTTGCCATGGACATGGATAAAGGCATTTTTAATAGGTTGATTTTTATCATCCATTACTTTACCAGTAACGGTTGCAGCCAAAGCTGATTGAGAACATAAAACAGAAAAAATAGCAGAGGAGATTAATGTTAACTTTGTCATGGATATATTGGTTCGTGGTTATTATGTTGTGATATAATATAACACCGCAAAATTAACGAATCAACAATGTTATAGTATAACTTTGAATTTTGCGATGAATAATCTAAAAATGACGATTAAGCCAATATTATAAAAATTCAAATAATAGGTTTGTGAATAGAAAACTTATCTATTTGATCGAAGAACTCATAGCGCTAACCGGTAAACCTATGTATTTAATAGCGGCTATCTATCATTATCGCATCTAGTTTATGCTGCGCTCTTGTCTGATTTGTTATATCTACAGATTCAATCATTTCGCATTCGTCGCGGATCATCTCTGAAATAAGACTAGGGTAGTGGCGGCAGTCTTCTGGGCGGTCGAGGTAAATACTGCAGGTATACATATTTTTAGCGAGAGGATCTTTTTTAGGCGCAATTTCTAAAAATGGGCACACTTGAAGTCTTAAGCCTGTTTTTGGGTCAAACCAAATTTCGTTGTTTTTAACGTATTCATAAATTTCGGGGTTAAAGAGCTCCCATAAATCTATTTCCTCTTTCGTTGCGCTTAAATCGCCGCCGCCATATTTAATACAGCATTTACCACACTGGTTGCATTCTTTCATAATTGGCTAATTTAGTTGGCTGTTAACGAATTTAAGTTAGTTATTAGTGTAGCACCAAATTTATTATTAACGCTCTACTGAATTTACCCATCCTTTAATTTTTGGGTGTGTAAACAATAGTTAGATACAATAACTTAAGTTAAATCCCTTGTTACATTTTATATAGTACAGGCTTTATTTAATGGTTTACTCTAAAGGTAGCGAAAAATGTTACAAACCCCGCTTGAGAAACTGTGTGATTGTTAAATGTTGCTGAGCGCGGATACCTAAGCAGGGCGTTATTATGAAAGAGGCTGTCACTAAGTTAAAAACAGAATTTAATGCAAAGTTATTGTATTGGAACAATCTTAAAAGTAGCAAAGCTAAAGCGGCAATCATCCTATTATTTTTAGTTGTCATTGCACTTAAAGTGTTTACGACCATTTTTACGTTGGATTGGGTTGCAAGTTTATTCAGCGTGTAAGTATACCAAGAGTAATTGCGATTAAGTTTAATCACAGAGTGTTTAACGCCTACGCGATGTTCATTATTAATGTATTATTACGCTATACACCAAATTAAATAAATCAGTTGTTTAAATACGTTTTATAATGACTGTAATGATACATTTTAGCTAAATTGAGTGAGTAAATGAGTTTAGCTGCATTAAAGGATAACCAGTGATGATGAATACAAAAGTATATAAAGCGGTACATGATCTAGCAGAAGATTTAATGGCGGCGGCTAACAAAAATAACCGTGAAAAGTTTGAGTCGTTATTTGCTCAATTAAAAGCTATTTGTATTGAAAACGAAAACACCTCAAAAGATCACCCTGTACAATGGGAAACTTTAGCTGATTTTACCGAAGAGTTAGAAGAGGCAATTACTACTTACGAAAAAGCATTAGAAAAGTCGATTGCGATTAATAACAAAGATCACATGTCGTCGGTTTCTTTTTCAATGGCTACATTACAGCTTGAGCTTGGCCAAAAAGATGAAGCTATTAAAAACCTTCAAAATGCTAAAGTCAGCGCCAATAAAATTGAAGACAAAGAGCTTAAAGCTGAAATACACGACCTACTAGAGTCGCTTATTGAAGAAGAAGGTTAAATACATAAAAGTATAACTTATCCATATTAAATGTGATTTTTGTGGATTTAGCTTGAGCTTAATAAAGCGCTGATGGTTTATACCCTCAGCGTTTTTTATGTTCGCTATAAATACTAAACCAAAAGAAAAGGCTTACTATTGAGCTAGCTTATTCATAAAGTCGACAATGTACTTTGCAATTTCTACTGGTTTTTCTTCAACGCTAAAGTGCCCTGAATCGAGTAAATGCAGTTCAGCGTTCGGTACATATTTTAAGTATGCTTTAGCGCCTTCGGCTATAAACGCAGGGTCGTTTTTACCCCATACAATTAACGTTGGTGGTTGGTACTTGCGTAAATAAGCTTGCCACTTTGGATAGTCGAGAAGGTTGTTGTAGTAATCTTGTAGCAATTGCACTTGAATTACTCTATCGGCTTTGGTTTGTAAAAAGTGAAGATCATGCGTCCAGCTATCTGGGCTCATCACTTCTGGGTTACTTTGTACGTCTCGTAAATACTGCTTATTAATAATGGCTTGTTCAGACGTGTACGAATAAATTTTATCTTGCTGAGCTTTCGAACTATCTTCATTCGCGGCTTTAAAAAATGCTTGCCTCGGTAGGGTTAGCCCCTCTAAATACGCATTACCATTTTGTACAATAAGTGCATCAAGTTTATTAGGATTATTTAACAACATTCTAAAGCCTACAGGTGCTCCAAAGTCTTGTATATATAGGCTGTAGCGCTTTACTTTAAGCGTTGTTAGTAACCCTTCAACGTATTGAGCTAGTAATTCAAAAGTATATTTTTGAGTTTCTGGGTTTGGGCGTTCGCTGTATCCTGAGCCTAAATAATCGGGTGCAATTACATGATAACGACCTGATAAAAGCGGGATCAATTCTCGGTAGCTGTGTTAAGACGACGGATAGCCATGTAAAAGCACAATGGTTTGCTTATGCTGGATGCCAGCTTCTCGGTAAAATATCTTTTTACCGTTTACATTTGCATATTTGTAAGCGGTTTTTGAAGGCCATACAGCATCAGCGGCATATACCTGAGCGGTAAGCGTAGACATTGAAACTAATAAAAACACAATAAATGAGACGATGTGAGCAGGTTTTACTTTAAGATTTTTTTGTATATCTGGGTACATAAGTAAACTCGTTATTTTTGGTAATGACGCTTTATTAATTTACCAGACCCGTTATTTACACAATTGCATTCAGTTAATAATTACAAGTTACTACTAATAAGGACACAGTAACAATACCTGTGTTTTTAAAGCACATTATCAAATATATAGTTGATTAGAGGGTAAGTGGTTTTTTAGCAGCTTTTTGTACTTTAAAAAGAGATTCGTTAATTTACTTTTGTTACAATTGAGTTGTTGGCTTACAACATTTATACAACGTTAAGTGAGTATTTTGGAGGAAGGACGTGCTCGAACAAATAGAACAATGGATTGATGCAACAAATATTAAATATAAAACCCAAAGAATTAGCTGTGAGAAATTTGCCAGTGAGTTTGCAGGGTTTTATCCTGTCGAATTTTTAAAAAATGCCTTTTCCGTTATTGTCGATGAAATACCCAAACCTAACTTTCCTTTTTTGCGTGAAATGGGATTAGACGATTTTATTGACATGGATGCCGCAGGTACTACATACAAAAACACTTATTACATGCTTCCTTACGTAGCTGATAATTTAGCTGTGCATTTTCATGAACTTGTTCACGTAGCCCAATGGAGTGAACTTGGCGCCGAGGCTTTTATGTTGCGTTACATAACCGAAATTCAGCAGGTTGGTTATGATGCTGCGCCACTTGAAGTCATGGCGTATGGTCTTGATAAGCACTTTACAAATAATGGCAAGAAAATAAACGTGCCTGAACTCGTGGTTCAAGCGTTGTAGTTAATTAACATTTTCAAAGGATTGCATATGACACGCTTTACTGTTTTTTTACTGAGCTTACTTAGTGTAAATGCCTATGCGGCATCGTTTGATGACGATATTGTGGCTGCGTTACTTGAAAGAACAACACATAACGTTACCTATGACGGGTCTTATCGCTCTATTACTTATCCGGGTGGCGATGTGCCCGCTAATGTAGGGGTGTGTACCGATGTAGTTATTCGATCATATCGACTTTTAGGTATTGATTTGCAAAAGCTTGTGCATGAGGACATGTTAAAAAGCTTTGAGCTATATCCCTCTAAGCGTATTTGGGGTTTAACCAAACCGGATAAAAATATAGACCACCGCCGTGTGCCAAACTTACAGGCTTACTTTAAAAATCATGGCCAAGTGCTCGCTAAATCAAGTAACGTGAACGACTATAAAACGGGTGACATTGTAACGTGGATGCTGCCAGGTAATTTGCCGCACATTGGTATGGTTGTGAATGAGTTAGCAAAAGACACAGGGAATCAATTAATTGTTCATAATATTGGTCGAGGACCTGAAAAAAGCGACATGCTTTTCGATTTTAAAATTACGGGGCATTACCGTTTCGTCCCACAAGAATATAAATAACCAGATTATAAGTATGAGTTCTCTCATTTATTGATATTGCAGTATAAAGAAAAAGGATTTTGAACGTGAATACAAAAACCGATTCAAAAGAGGCTAGCCCAAAAGAGGTTAATCTTAAACAAAGTAAACTCGCTCCCAAAATAGCTAGCTTATTTATGAGTATTGCTTTTTCAGCCATAGGAACGGGTTTGTTTAGTTTGGTTGCAAGCTTACTTGGCAACGTAAATGTAACCGAAAAAACAGTTGGCAGTGTGTGGGTTTTACTGACCACATTTTTTGTTATTTTAAATGTATTTGGTGTCATTATTTGGCATAAACCGAAATGGTTAATTACTGCTATAAATAATGTGCTTAGGTTTGCTAAAAAGCGCAAAACAGCATTTTTTAGCGCCGTGCTAATGCTGATATTAATTATAGCAGGCTATTGTTTTTTTCTTTCCTTACCACAGCCAATTAGTTACAAAGCAACTCACTCTACACCTGCTGTTACCACTTTATCTGATGTTTTAAGCCCGGAACCGCTTTATATTGATTTTACTCCCGTTTTAGATGATGTAGAGAACACTGATGCCGTATCTTACTCTGTCGCAAAGCTTGCGCTTGTTGGCAAAGTGATTCCCACAGGTATAAAAGTCACGCCTGAGCTAATTGGACAGTGGTCTTGGAATAGTGAAAGCCAGCTTAAATTTATCCCAAAACAAGATTGGTCAGCAGGGCAAAAATATAAGGTACGTTTTGATTCATCTATTTTTAAAAGTGATATACATCTAAGCGATAATGAGCATGTATTTAAAACTCCCAACTTTGAACTAACACTAAGCTCGCTCGCTTTTTATCAAGACCCTAACGTTAAAAAAAGTCACAAGGTGATAGCAACATTAAAAGCGACTCACCCAACAGATATAAGCACCATAAAAAATAATTTAAAGCTGACTCAATCGCTTGAGCAAGATGGCAAAAACGAACTAGCACAATACAAATTTGATGTTACTTACGACAAGCATCAACGAGAGATTTACATTACTTCAGAGCAAATACGTATTCAAGATACCGAAAGCTATCTGTATTTTGTTCTTAATAGCGGTGTAAAGCCGGTTATGGGTCCTTCTCAAACAACAGTAGAGATTAAAGACGCCGTGTTGATCCCAAGTGTAAATAGCTTTTTTAGAGTAAATACTGCCAATGTGTTGATGGTAAAAAATAAGCAAGGGGAGCCCGAACAAACACTTGTTTTAGACTTCACAGATGATATTTCATCGCAAGATGTGGTTAGTAAAACAGTTGCTTACGTATTACCGACTAAAGATTCAAAAGGTAATTATAAGTACTTCGGTAGTCCACGAGAGGTTACTGATGCAGTGCTTAAGCAATCTCAAAAAGTTAAGTTAAATGCGATTCCTACCGCGCAAGATACCGCTAAGTTACACAGTTTTACGTTTGACGCCCCTCAAAACCAGCAAGTTTATATCGCGATTGATAAGGGATTAAAGTCGAAGGGTGAGTTTAGGATGGTGAATAAATACGACACTATTTTAGATACGCCGGCTTATCCGACACAAGTAAATATTATGTCTAAAGGGTCTATATTATCAAAAAATGGCGATCATAAATTGTCATTTTTGACCCGCGGTGTAAACGCACTTCAAGTTAAAGTAGGTAGGGTAGAAGCCAATCAAATTAACCACCTTATAAGTCAAACCAGTGGTGATATTTCTAATCCAGAATTTAATAATTATTACTTTACAGAAGAAAACATAAGTTCAATTTTTACCAGACAAGTTAATTTAAAATTGGAGCACCCTAAAAAAGCGGTCTATTCATCTATTGATTTGAGTAGTAAGTATAATGAGTCAGTTGGTTTAGGCTTATTTTTTATAAATGCTCAAGCGTTAAATACAGAAGATAATTACGTATATGGCCCCCAAGAAAAACGACTTATCCTTATTACTGATTTAGGTATTTTGGTAAAAAATAATGCAGATGGATCTCGCGATATATTTGTCCAATCTATTGAAACAGGAAAACCGGTAGCAAAAGCGAAGGTGTCGTTATTGGGTAAAAACGGATTAGTTATTTTAAATGCTAAAACAGATTCTGAGGGGCACGCATTTTTCGACAAAACAACGTGGTTTACTGATGATCAAACTCCCGTTGCTTTTGTAGTCGAAACTAAAAGTGACATGTCTTTTATTCCTTATAATCGCTATGCTCGAATGGTTAACTACTCTCGGTTTGATACCGGCGGTGTAAGTTCTGGGCTCAGTGGTAGTAATAAAATAGATGCGTTTGTTTTTTCTGACCGTGGAATTTATCGACCAGGCGATAGTGTTAAACTTGCCACGATTGTGAAGCAACAAAACTTTGCAAAACTGGGCGATATACCGCTTGAACTTATAATTACCGATCCTAAAGGGACAACTGTTTATAATAAACGAGTGAGCTTAGATAAGTATGGATTGCTTGATTTTGACTTTAAAACACAAAATAGCGCCAATACCGGAACGTATTATGTATCGGTCCAACTTATTAAAAATAATAATAGCCGCGACCAATTAGGCAGCACTGAGTTTAAAGTTGAAGAGTTTGTACCCGATAGATTGAAAATTAGTAGTCAATTTTCTCAATCATCTGCAAAGGGGTGGGTAAACAGCTCAAAATTTAAAGCATTGGTGAGCCTTCAAAACTTATTTGGTACACCTGCTCAAAATAGACGTGTTACTGCTGATTTACATTTATCTCCAGCTGGTTTTTACTTTAATGAATACAAAGATTATGTGTTTTCTGATCCCCACAGTGAAGGAAAAAATATTAGACACAGTTATGAATCATTAACCGAAACCAAAACTGATGAACAAGGCAAGGCAGAATTTGATATTGACTTAACTCGCTATGAGGCAGGTACTTATCAGTTAAATTTTGCAGTACAAGGGTATGAAGAAGGCGGTGGTAAAAGTGTTCGTGCAAGCAGCTCGGTGCTTGTTTCACCCGTTGAGCAGTTAGTTGGTTATAAAGCCGATGGCGATTTAAGCTACATATCAAAAGAGTCAAAACGTGTTGTAAAATTTATTAATATTAATTCAGAAACTGAGCAAGTTGCTCGTGATGATTTATCGCTAAATTTAATAGAACAACAATATGTATCTACGTTGGTGCAACAAAATAACGGCACTTATAAGTACCAATCGGTTAGAAAAAACAAACAGGTATCAAGCAATCCGTTTTACATTAAACAAGATGGCGCAAACTACGAATTACCCACTGCTGAACCAGGTGATTACTTAATAGAACTCGTTGATGGCAAAGGGAATACCGTTAGTAGGGTATCATTTACGATAACCGGCACGGGTAACTTAGCGGGTAAGCTTGAAAAGAATGCTGAACTGCAAGTTCAATTAAATAAACCGGATTACAAACCGGGCGAAACAATTGAAATAAGTATTGTAGCGCCTTATGTTGGCTCGGGTTTAATTACAATTGAAACTAATAAAGTACACGCTTTTAAATGGTTTGAGAGTAAAACAACAAGTAGCATACAAACCATAACGATACCTAAAGGGATAGAAGGCAATGCGTATGTTAATGTTTCATTTGTTCGAAGCCTTGAATCGAAAGAAATATTTACAAGCCCATTAAGCTACGCAGTTAAACCATTTGCGATTGATCGTAGTAAACGCGCAATAGATTTTGACGTAAACATACCTGATAAAGTAAAACCAGGTGACGATTTAGTCATTTCATATAGTGCCAAATCACCTTCACGTGTTCTGTTATTTGCTGTAGATGAAGGTATTTTACAAGTGGCAAATTATCGGACGCCAAAGCCGTTAAATCACTTCTTACAAAAACGTGCTTTAGAAGTTAGTACTATGCAAATTGTTGATCTTATTTTACCTGAATTTAAACTAGTGCAAGAGCTTGCAGCTGCGGGTGGTGGTTATGCTGACTCAATGGCAATGAACCGCAAGAGCAAGCAACTTAACCCGTTTTCTCGTAAGGTACAAAAACCAGTCGCATTTTGGTCTGGTATTTTATCGGCTGATGCTAAAACGAAAAAACATACGTTTACTATCCCAGATACTTTTGCAGGTCAGGTACGTGTAATTGCTATTGCCGTAAATGACGAGGGTGTTGGTGTTAAAGAAAGTACAACACTTGTGAAAGGGCCCTTCGTATTAACTCCTAATGTATTAACGACAGCAGCACCAGGCGATGAGTTTAATATTGTACTTGGTATTGCTAATGGTGTTGAGGATTCAGGTAAACAACTGCCAATTACGGTAGAAGCGCTTACTTCAAGCAACATTGAAATAATAAGCGATAAAAAATTAACGCTAAATATTGATGAAAAATCAGAAGACACATTAACGTTTAGAGTGAAAGTGCTTGATAAGCTTGGCGCTGCATCAATTACATTTACTGCGTTATCGAGTGACAATGTTAGCCAACGCACGGCAACGTTAAGTGTGCGCCCTGCGGTTGCATTTGTTAGTAGCTTTGAAAGTGGCTTTAGTGAATCAGGTAAAAAAGAAATAGCGGTTTCGAGACAGCTATATCCTAACTTATCACAAAATAATATTACCGCTTCACAAAGCCCGTTAGCGCTTGTTGATGGTCTTATTAGTTATTTAGATAACTTTCCTCATATGTGTACCGAGCAAGTAGTGAGTAGTGTGTTTCCGGTGCTAAGTTATTTAGAACACCCAAGTTATATGGGCGATGTATCTTATAAACATGAGCGTATAAACAACTTAATAGATACCCTTCGTCAACGTCAGTTACCTGATGGCAGATTTATGTTATGGCCGGGTAATTCTAGTGCATCTATTTATTCTTCTCTTTATGTTATGCATTTTTTATTAGATGCAAAAGAAGCGGGCGTAGCAATACCTTATGATATGTGGAGCAGTGGTTTTGAAGGTGTGCGCAGTATAGCGAGCGGATCTTTAGAGGCGAATGACAGAAACCGCGCTTATGCCATTTATTTGCTAACACGACAAGGTGAGGTAACAACTAATTACTTATCTGATTTAGAAAAAAGTGTAAATGCGAGTAATAGCAAAGTATGGCAACAAGATATAACGTCCGCGTTTATGGGCGCAACTTATCAGCTATTACGTGCAAGCGACAAAGCGCAAGCACTGATCAATAGCTATAAAATTGGGCAAGATACCCAGCACGATAATTGGGGCGCTTACGACTCACGTTTAGCTCACGACGGACAGTATATTTATTTGTTATCAAAACATTTTCCTGCTCGCTTAAAGCAGTTAACTAAAGATGATTTGTTTAATGTCGTTGACCCTATTTTTAAAGGAGACTACAACACGTTGTCGTCTGCTTGGTCTGTACTTGCTATGACGGCATACTCAAAAGTTGCGTTATCACAAGCCCAGCCTGAAGATGTAAAAATAATGGCAACAACGACAATGGCAGAAAAAAAGGCATTAGACGTAACCTATACACCTTATCCTAAAGCCTCGTTTTTAAATGACGTTAAAACGCTTGATGTATTAGCACCACCTCGCTCATTTTACATGATGAGCCAAGCTGGTTTTGATACAAACGTGCCACAAAAGTCATTAAGTAATGGTTTAGAAGTTGTCAGAGAATACCAAGACGATAAAGGTAATGTGATAACCACCGCTGTTCAAGGTCAAGAACTAAACGTTGTATTACGAGTGCGTAGTACAACGGGTAAAAATATTTCGGATGTTGCTGTTATTGATTTACTACCTGGTGGGTTTGAAGTACTCAGAGACCGCGTTCGCAATAGTTATAATCGCTGGACCTCTGATTATAAAGATATACGAGAGGATCGCGTTATATTATATGGCAGCTTTGGCGATAGCATGACTGAGCTTACTTACAAGATTAAGGCTACTACATCTGGCAGCTTTGTAGTGCCATCGGCTTATGCTGAATCTATGTATGATTTAAGTATTAAAGCGCACTCAAAATCGGGTCGTTTTGATGTTACCGCCGCTAAATAAAAAGTTTAGTTTTATAATAAAAACGGCTTTTTTTACAACAGCACTGCTTGCAGTGCTGTTGTATTTGTTTACTCCAAAGCCTGATATTACCCAGCCCAATGCTTACTCAACGGCTTTTTACGATAGCAGTGATAAATTACTTCGTTTAAATTTAGCCGCAGACGATAGATATAGATTATGGACGCCAATAGATAAAATCCCTTTGAGCGTTCAACAAGCTACTTTATTGTATGAAGACCAAGACTTTTATGAGCATATTGGTATCGATTTTATTGCTTTAATAAATGCGTTTTATACTAGCTATATTAAAAGAAGTCACCGAGTCGGTGCGTCAACAATAACAATGCAAGTAGCCCGGTTGCACTTTGGAATGAACACGCATGTTATTTTTGGAAAAGTAGAACAAATACTTCGAGCGCTACAAATTGAGAGACACTACAGTAAAAACCAAATACTCGAGGCGTATTTTAACTTAGCGCCTTATGGATCAAATATTGAAGGTGTTGGTGCAGCCAGTTTAATTTATTTTAAGAAACCAGCTATTGATCTTAATTTACCTGAGTCATTATTACTTAGCTTAATCCCGCAAAACCCAACCAAACGAAATCCCATTAAAAAATCGGCTAAACTGGTATTGCTAGAAACAAGAAAAAAACTGTTTACTCGTTGGCTTGAAACCCACCCAGACGATAAACATTGGCTAGCAGCTATGCAATTACCGATAAAGGTATATGCCTCTTCAGACTTGCCTTTTGAAGCTCCACATTTTATTGATAATTTACAAAGCGAGTACCCGCACCTAAAGCCTGGAGAATATAAAACGTCGATAGACCTTAATTTACAAAACTTACTTCAGCGCCATGCAAGAAATTACATTAATCGCAGGCATAGAGACGGGCTTAGTAATACGTCTGCTATTTTACTAAATTATAAAACTATGGAAGTAGTTGCTGAATTAGGCTCTGTGGATTTTTTTAATAATGACATTAGCGGTCAAGTAAATGGTGTAAGAGCTAAACGTTCACCAGGTTCAACCCTTAAACCATTTATTTATGCGCTTGCTATAGACGAAGGGTTAATTCATCCATTAACGCTTGTAAAAGATGCCCCCAAACGCTTTGGAGGATATACACCAGAGAATTACGATCAGCAGTTTTTAGGGCCTATATCGGCTACTGAATCGCTAGTGCTGAGCCGTAATGTGCCTGCTGTTAATTTGATGTATCGCTTACAAAAAGTTGGGCTATACGATTTACTCGTTGCAGCCGATATTAAAAAGCTTCAGCCCAAAGAGTTTTATGGTTTAGCGCTTGCGCTGGGCGGCAGTGAAGTAACGATGCTAGAGCTCGTTAAGTTATACGCCATGTTAGCTAATTTAGGGGTGTATAAGGATGAAGTTATATTAAAAAAAGACGCCACTGTTATTAACCAAAACAACCCAAATAATCAAAACAATCATATCAAGCAACTCATCAGCCCAGAGGCAGCCTACCTGACTTTACAAATGCTAAGTGAAAATAGTGCAGTTGATGAAATCTCATTTCAAAAAGAAAGAAGACAATCATACCCTGTATATTGGAAAACAGGTACTTCATTTGCTTTTCGCGATGCATGGTCAGTAGGTATTGTTGGTCCGTATGTTTTAGCTACATGGGTGGGTAATTTCTCAGGAGAAGGGCACCCATCTTTTATTGGGCGACAAGCAGCCGCGCCTTTATTTTTTGAAATAATACGTTCATTAGATAGTTACGGCTTAATCAAAGGCAATATAAAACCAGGTGGTTTAAATATTACAGAAGTAGATATTTGTTCAACAACAGGTGATTTACCTAATGTGCATTGCCCTAAAACAGAAAAAGGACTTTTTATTCCAGGTAAGTCGCCAATTAAAGTGTCCGATGTACATCGTGAAATTTATATTGATAAAGTATCGGGATTACGTGCTTGTCAGTATGTTGAATCTACAACTACAAAGGCAGTTTATGAATTTTGGCCATCTGACTTAGTCAGATTATTCAAACAAGCAGGCATTGTTAAACGCCAGCCTCCACCTTATTTAGATTCATGCTTAATTAATGACACGAGTACACGAGGCTCAGCACCGAGTATTACATCCCCGAGTAATTTAATTAGCTACACGATAAGAGCCAGTAAATTGAAAAAAGAAGGCCTGCCTTTTAGCGCAATCACAGATACAGATTCACGTATTTTATATTGGTTTGTAGATAACAGCTTTGTTGGTAAAGTAGAGCGAGATACGCCTTTTTTCTGGCACCCGCAAGTAGGCGAATTTGACGTAAGAGTGGTTGATAATTTAGGGCGTAGCGCATCAGTTTCAATGCGTGTAAAGCTCGTTCAGTGATACGTAAATAAGCTAAAGAGCTAGTTATCGGGTATTAAACAATTAGATTGGCGTTTATAAACTGTATTTAGCGTTTAGACTACTTTAAATTAATACTTACATTGCCATTGGGTTTACAGCAGCACAGGAGTATTTCGCCTTCGCGCACAAATGCAAGGGGCTCTTCGTTATATTCAACACTACCTGACACTAACGTTGCTCTACAGGCGCCGCAGTAACCTTCGCGGCATTGGAATGCAACGTCTATTTTCATGGATTCTAAGCACTGTAGAAGAGAAGGGCAGCCAGCGGTAAATTCTATACACTGGCTGTTTTCTGCAAGCGTTATGCTTGCAGTAGACTTGTCACTCATTATAAATCAAAATCACCAAATTCTGATGCATCAACTTGAGAGTCTATTTGACCAACAAGGTATGAGCTAATTTCTGCTTCTTGAGGCGCTACTTGCACGTTATCAGACACTAACCACGAGTTTATCCACGGGATAGGGTTACTGTTATTTTCAAACTGTGCTGGCAAACCAATCGCAGTCATACGTGCATTGGTAATGTATTCAACGTACTGACATAAAATATGTTTATTTAAGCCAATCATCGAACCATCTTTAAATAAGTATTCGGCCCACTCTTTTTCTTGCTCTGCAGCATCAACAAACATTTTAATTGCTTCGTCGCGGCACTGGGCAGCAACAATCGCCATTTCTGGGTCGTCTTTACCGTCTTGCATGATGTTTAAAATATGCTGAGTACCAGAAAGGTGAAGTGCTTCATCGCGTGCAATTAGCTTGATGATTTTAGCGTTACCTTCCATCAATTCGCGCTCAGCAAATGCAAACGAACATGCAAAGCTTACGTAAAAGCGAATCGCTTCAAGAATATTTACCGACATCATAGCCAGGTAAAGTTTCTTTTTAAGCTCAAATAAATTAATGATAACTGTTTTACCGTTAATCTCGTGTTTGCCTTCACCGTATAAGTTGTAAAGCGATACAGAGTTAATTAAGTCATCGTAGTATTTAGTTACGGCATCAGCACGTTCGCTAATTTTATCGTTGCTAACAATGTCATCAAAAATAAGCTCAGGTGCTTGTGTTACGTTACGGATAATATGCGTGTATGAGCGGCTGTGAATTGTTTCACTGAACGCCCACGTTTCTATCCATGTTTCAAGCTCTGGTAGCGATACAATTGGAAGTAGAGCCACGTTTGGCGAACGACCTTGTACACTATCAAGCAGTGTTTGGTATTTTAAGTTGCTTAAAAATATATGCTTTTCGTGATCTGGTAATGCTTGAAAGTCTAAACGGTCTTTACTTACATCTACTTCCTCAGGACGCCAAAAGAAAGACAGTTGCTTTTCAATTAACTTTTCAAAAATTGGGTATTTTTGTTGGTCGTAACGAGATACGTTTACAGTTTGGCCAAAAAACATTGGCTCTTGCATTTGGTTATTATGGTTTCGGCTAAAAGTAGTATAAGACATGTTTATCACTCAAAAAACTATCAGAAAAAGCGGGCTAAATGCCCGCTTAAAATAAAAATCAGCAGTTAAATTTTACACGCGCCGCCTTCACAATCGTCATCTTCCACTTCTGGAGCATCTTCTTGTGAATCTGAGGCGCCGTCGCGAGTATTGTGGTAATACAAGGTTTTAACACCTAGTTTGTACGCGCTTAGTAAGTCTTTTAATAAGACTTGCATAGGTACTTTACCGCCTTCGAACTTGTTTGGATCATAATTTGTATTTGCAGAAATTGTTTGGTCAACAAATTTTTGCATTATGCCAACAAGTTGTAGATAACCATCGTTTGATGGAATGTCCCATAGTAGCTCGTACTGATCTTTTAAACGCTCATACTCAGGAACAACTTGTTTTAAAATACCGTCTTTACTTGCTTTAACGCTAATATGTCCACGTGGTGGCTCAATACCGTTAGTTGCGTTAGAGATTTGCGACGATGTTTCTGATGGCATTAACGCACTTAGTGTTGAGTTACGCATACCGTGCTCTTTAATACTTGCACGTAGTGTATCCCAATCAAGATGAAGTGGCTCATCACAAATTTTATCTAAATCACGTTTATACGTATCTGTTGGCATAATACCTTGTGAATACGTTGTTTCGTTAAACTTAGGACACGCGCCACGCTCTTTAGCAAGCTCGTTTGATGCTTTCATCAAGTAATATTGAATAGCTTCAAAGGTCTTATGTGTTAATGCATTAGCGCTGCCATCAGAATAACGTTTACCGTTTTTAGCTAGGTAGTATGCGTAGTTAATTACGCCTATTCCTAGTGTACGACGACCCATAGTTGCATTTTTAGCAGCCGGTACAGGGTAGTCTTGGAAATCAAGTAAGTTATCAAGTGCGCGTACTGCAAGTTCAGCTAGCTCTTCAAGCTCATCAAGTGACTCTATTGCACCTAAGTTAAACGCAGAAAGTGTACAAAGGGCAATTTCGCCTTCTTCGTCATTTACGTTATTAAGTGGCTTAGTTGGCAATGCAATTTCTAAACATAAGTTAGATTGGCGAATTGGCGCAACTTTAGAAATAAATGGGCTGTGTGTATTACAGTGATCCACATTTTGTAAATAAATACGACCAGTACTTGCACGCTCTTGCGCAAACATTGAGAAAAGCTCAATGGCTTTAATACGCTTTTTACGAATAGACTCGTCTTGTTCGTATTTAACGTAAAGTGCGTCAAACTCAGCTTGGTCTTCAAAAAATGCATCATAAAGGCCAGGCACATCTGATGGGCTAAATAATGTAATGTAATCATCTTTAATTAAACGAGAGTACATTAATTTATTAAACTGTACGCCGTAATCTAGGTGGCGAACGCGGTTATCATCTACACCACGGTTATTTTTAAGTACAAGTAGGTTCTCTACTTCTAAATGCCAAAGCGGGTAGAACAATGTTGCTGCGCCGCCACGTACACCACCTTGTGAACAACTTTTAACCGCTGTTTGAAAGTGCTTATAAAAAGGGATACACCCTGTGTGATACGCTTCGCCGTTACGAATATGGCTACCTAGCGCACGTATTCTACCTGCATTAATACCAATTCCCGCACGTTGTGAAACGTATTTAACAATAGCTGACGACGTTGCATTGATTGAATCAAGGCTGTCGCCACATTCAATTAATACACACGAGCTAAACTGGCGAGTAGGCGTACGTACACCCGACATAATTGGCGTTGGTAGAGATATTTTAAATAAAGATACTGCATCGTAAAAACGTTTAATGTAATCAGTACGTGTTTCACGTGGGTAATCTGAAAATAAGCTTGCCGCAACTAAAATATATAAAAACTGTGCACTTTCGTATATTTCACCCGATACACGGTTTTGAACGAGGTACTTACCTTCAAGTTGCTTTACAGCAGCGTAGCTAAAGTTAAGATCGCGAGAATGATCAAGGTATGCATCAAGCTCATCTAACTCTTGCTCTGTGTAATCTACTAGTAAATGAGCATCGTAGCGTTTATCGCCAACCATTTTTGTTACGTGGTCAAATAAACGTGGTGGCTCAAATTGACCGTACGCTTTTTTACGTAAATGGAATACAGCTAAACGTGCAGCTAAGTATTGGTAATCAGGCGATTCTTTTGAAATCTGATCCGCTGCTGCTTTAATGATGGTTTCGTGAATGTCTTTAGTACGAATACCGTCGTAAAACTGAATGTGTGACTTTAATTCAACTTGCGAAACCGAAACGTTGTTTAAACCTTCGGCGGCCCATTCAATAACGCGATGGATCTTATCCAGATCAAGAGGCTCTTTACGCCCGTCACGTTTGCTTACAGATAACTGTTGGTTCATTTGCCTGTATTCCTTGGGAATTATGTATTTTGACCAATGCTTTATACCTCGCCGAGGCAAGGTATATACTCATTTATTATAAGTTTCGCCATATTTGCGAATTTAATTGAATAACATTTGGCCACAATATCTGGTGTTGTTCAATTTAGAGATCACAAGATAGTGTGGTCTGAGTTGTTTTGCAAGGGACATAATTGCCCCTATTTGTGGATAACTTCGGGATAACGTATTTGTGTTAGTAGACACTCACCTTCGAACAATCATTTAAGTTGAAATATGCAAAAATCAACTAATGATCTGCTAAATTTACGCATTTTAAAAATAAATTTTGACTGCTTTTTTTATCAGCAAGCTTTGCGTAAAAACTAACACAATCACAATATATAGTGTTTATTAATTAACATGGCACTATATATGGTTTCAGTGCACTATCTAAGTGAGTTGTTTAGTGTTCATGGTTGAACGCTTTTATAAATAAAAAGCATAATTAGAGGGAAGATATAGAAATGGGCTAAAAGATAGCCCATTTAAATTTATACAAAGAGCATGCTGCTCAGTGTAATAATTTTAAAAATACCTATTATTACACTTTCTGATATTTCTATAGATAAACTGAACTTCAATTTTAGTTATCCTAAATCTGAGTTAGTCACTTGCTGAGAATATAAGAATAAGTTACGCTCAAACTTCCAAACTTGGGCACTTTCTTAAAACTCGAGCAAGTGTCTTTGCTAACATCATATTCAAAATTTGAGTATGGTGTTAGCCCCTCCACTTAATTGAAATATCAATCCCATCAAAGTGTTAATAAAACTCTAATGTGGTCTGAGTTGTTTTGCAAGGGACATAATTGCCCCTATTTGTGGATAACTTCGGTATAGCGTATTTGTGTTAGTAGACGCTCACACTTAAACGAGCATTTAACTAAAGGCGTTTAAAAAGTAAACTAATGATCTGCTAAATTTACGCATTTTAAAAAAAATTCTGACTGCTTTTTTTATCAGCAAGCTTTATGTGAAAACTAACACAATCACAATATATAGTGTTTAATAATTAACATAGCACTATATATGGTTAAAACCATCAATTGGGCTTAGCCAGTTAAAATTGGCTTCCCAAGCTATCGCTTCATCTTTACTTGGGATGTAACCCCAAAGTGCCGTTGCGGTATGCATACCTGCCGCTTTGCCTGCTTGTATGTCACGCTGTGCATCACCAATGTATAAACAACGGCTTGGTTCTACCTGCATAAGCTTTGCACAGTGTAGCAGCGGTAATGGGGATGGCTTAGCTTCAGCTAATGTGTCGCCACTTATTACTACACTGGCATTTTTTAATGCGGGCATAGCTTCCACTAAAGGATCGGTTAAAAACCCTGGTTTGTTAGTCACGATCCCCCATTTGATCTTTTTCTGATCAAGGGCAATAAGCAACGATTCAACACCGCTGAAGCAATGCGTGTGATTTGCTATGTTTGCAGCGTATTCGTCAACTAATTGCTTAATAAGCTCGCTTTGGGGTTGTTTAGCCCATAATTCTTTAAAACCAGCCTCTAATAATGCGCCTGCGCCGTTAGATGCCGCAGGACGGTATACATCACTACTAACAGGCTCTACTTTATTATTAATGAGAACTGCATTTAAAGCCGCACCTAAATCATCAGCGGTGTCGAGTAGAGTGCCGTCTAAATCAAATAAAAATGCATCGTACTCAATAAGGGGGAGGGGGGCTTGAGAGTTAGCCATTAAGCTAACTTCTCAAAGTACAGTATGTAATTTACGCTAACGTCACTATTGAGCGTATATTGCTTTGATAGTGGGTTATAAGAAAGGCCTGTACTTGCACGAACTTTTAAACCCGCTTGCTCTGCCCATGTAATAAGCTGCGCAGGTTTTATAAACTTTTTATGGTCGTGTGTACCTTCAGGCACCATTTTTAAAAGCTTTTCAGCACCAACAATAGCGTATAAATATGCTTTAGGTGTTTTGTTCAGGGTTGAAAAAAACACGTCTGCGCCTGGTTTGGCAAGTGCAGCTACGGCATGAATGATAGATGCTGGGTCGGGAACGTGCTCAAGCATTTCCATACAGGTTATTACATCAAAGCGCTCTGGGTGTTGCGATGCAAACTCTTCTGCTGGCACTTTTATGTAATCTACATTTACACCAGTTTCTAAACTGTGCAACTTAGCAACAGTTAAAGGCTCTTGCCCCATGTCGATGCCAGTTACTTTTGCGCCCATGCGCGCCATGCTTTGGCTTAAAATACCGCCACCACAGCCAACATCGAGTGTTTCTTTATCGAATAAGCCTTGCGTTTTGTTTGCTATAAAGTCTAAACGTAACGGGTTAATTTCGTGAAGAGGTTTGAATTCTCCGTCTAGGTCCCACCAACGCTCGGCGATGGCTTCAAATTTTGCTATTTCTGCGTGATCTACATTTTGATGTTCGGTCATAAAATACTTCCTCGTCAATCTGAGGCCATTATATAGGGCTAAATTGATAAATCGCAAAGTTTTGCGCCTGTAAATTAAAATTAATTGTGATAGCATGGCTGTTAGAAATAATAACAATACTCTTAATACCCAATACCGGGTTGTTGAGAGCTGATACTGAAGGAATGTGATATCAAATGACTGATCTCGCCAATGAAATTCTGCCAGTCAATATTGAAGACGAGTTAAAAAACTCCTACTTAGATTACGCAATGAGCGTAATTGTAGGACGTGCATTACCAGACGTACGTGACGGCTTAAAACCTGTTCATCGCCGCGTTTTGTTTGCAATGAACGAGCTTAGTAATGACTGGAACAAGCCTTACAAAAAATCGGCCCGTGTGGTTGGTGACGTAATCGGTAAATACCACCCACACGGCGACAGTGCAGTTTATGACACGATAGTTCGTATGGCTCAGCCATTCTCACTGCGTTATATGCTAGTAGATGGCCAAGGTAACTTCGGTTCGGTTGATGGTGATTCAGCAGCGGCAATGCGTTATACAGAAGTACGTATGGCTAAAATGTCGCATGAGTTATTAGCCGATCTTGAAAAAGAAACGGTTGATTTCGTTCCTAACTACGATGGCACTGAGTTCATCCCTGATGTTTTACCAACGAAAGTTCCTAATTTATTAGTGAATGGTTCGTCAGGTATTGCAGTAGGTATGGCTACAAATATACCACCACATAACTTAACTGAAGTTGTAAATGGTTGTTTGGCACTTATTCAAAATCCAGATTTAACTATTTTAGAGTTAATGGATTATATCCCTGGTCCTGATTTCCCAACGGCTGCAATTATCAACGGTAAGAAGGGTATTGAACAAGCCTACTTAACTGGCCGTGGTAAAGTGTACATGCGTGCACGCGCCGACATCGAAACCGATGAAAAAACAGGCCGTGAAACAATCATCGTTCACGAAATTCCTTATCAAGTTAATAAAGCTCGTTTAATTGAAAAAATTGCTGAGCTGGTTAAAGATAAGAAAATTGAAGGTATTAGTGCGCTACGTGATGAATCAGATAAAGACGGTATGCGTATCGTTATTGAAATTAAACGTGGTGACGTAGGCGAAGTTATTTTAAACAACTTGTATTCACAAACTCAGTTACAAACTGTGTTTGGTATGAATATGGTTGCGCTAATTAATAACCAACCTAAATGTTTCAATTTAAAAGAAATGTTAGAAGAGTTTATTATTCACCGTCGTGAAGTAGTAACTCGTCGTACAGTATTTGATTTACGTAAAGCCCGTGACCGTGCACACACGCTTGAAGGCTTAGCGATTGCGCTTGCAAACATTGACCCAATTATTGAGCTTATTCGTAAATCCCCTACACCTGCTGAAGCTAAAATTGCTTTAACAGCGCGTCCGTGGGAATTAGGTAATGTACAAGGTATGCTTGAAAAAGCAGGAGAAGACAATGTTGCTCGTCCAGATTGGTTAGCAAGCGAACTTGGTATTCGCGATGGTCAATATTATATCTCTGAGCAACAAGCTCAAGCAATTCTTGATTTGCGTTTACATAAGCTAACAGGTCTTGAACACGAAAAAATCTTGACCGAATACCAAGCGTTATTAGAACTAATTGCTGAACTACTTTATATTTTGGCAACTCCTGAGCGTTTAATGGAAGTTATTCGTGACGAGCTAGTTGAAATTAAAGAGCAATATGGTGATGAGCGTCGCACTGAAATTAATGCAGCTGCTCACGATATCAGCCTTGAAGACTTAATTACTGAAGAAAACGTAGTAGTAACGCTTTCTCACGAAGGTTATGTGAAGTATCAGGCATTGTCTGATTACGAAGCACAGCGTCGTGGTGGTAAAGGTAAGTCAGCAACGAAGATGAAAGATGAAGATTTCATCGAACGTCTTTTAGTTGCAAATACACACGATACTATATTGTGTTTCTCTACGGCCGGTCGTTTATATTGGCTTAAAGTGTATCAGTTACCACTAGCAAGTCGTGCAGCGCGCGGTAAGCCAATTGTTAACTTGTTACCACTTGAAGCTGATGAACGTATTACTGCTATATTGCCAGTACGCGAGTACGCAGAAGATAAATACATCTTTATGGCAACAGCATTTGGTACAGTTAAGAAAACACCATTAACGGCTTACAGTCGTCAACGTGCAAGCGGTATTATTGCTGTTAACTTAAATGATGGCGATAGCTTGATTGGTGTTGATATTACCGATGGTAGCAACGAAATTATGTTGTTCACTGATGCAGGTAAAGTTGTACGCTTTAAAGAAGCTGAAGAAACAACAGTTGTTGATGAAAACGGTAACCCAGTATTAGACGAAGAAGGTAACCCTGAGATTCGTTTCAAAGGTGTTCGCCCAATGGGTCGTACTGCTACAGGTGTTCGTGGTATTAAAATGGTCGATGATCAACGCGTAGTATCGTTAATTGTACCAAAAACTGACGGTGCTATTTTAACGGTAACTGAAAATGGTTACGGTAAGCGTACACAACTTGAAGATTACCCATCTAAGAGCCGTGCAACACAGGGTGTTGTATCTATCAAGGTGAGTGAGCGTAACGGTGCTGTTGTTGGCGCTGTACAAGTTGATGATAACGACGAAATCATGATTATTTCAAATCGTGGTACCTTAGTACGTACTCGCGTTAATGAAGTTTCTACGGTTGGACGTAACACCCAAGGTGTTATTTTGATCAGAACTATTGACGAAGAGCAAGTAGTTGGTTTACAACGTATAGAAGAGATTGAAGTTACAGAAAGTGACTTGATTGATATTGAAGACGTTGAAACTGTAGATACGGTTATTGATGAAGTAGCGGATGATAATCCTCCTTCAGAATAATTGATATTGAAAAAGCGGCCTTGGCCGCTTTTTTTAATGTTGTTGAAAAAAATTAATAGGGTGTGAAGTTATATTCATTCATTAAAACTCAAAGGTTTAGTGGGTGGGTATTGAGCGTTCATGCTTAGTAGTTAAATTACTGGAATGAGGCAAAGGTAATGAGTAAATATAATTTTTGTGCGGGGCCAGCTATGCTTCCGCAAGCGGTTATGAAAAAAGCACAAAAAGAGTTTCTAGATTGGCAAGATTTAGGTGTGTCTGTGATGGAAATAAGCCATCGTAGCAAAGAGTTTTTAGCCCTTACAGCTAAATGTGAAGCCAGCCTTCGTCGCCTAATGAATATCAGTGATGAATTTGAAGTGCTGTTTATGCATGGTGGTGGCCGTGGTCAGTTTAGTGCTGTGCCATTAAATTTACACCAAGAAGACAAAGTTGCGGTTTATTGCGAAAACGGCGTGTGGTCAAAAAGTGCAACAGACGAGGCCAACAAGTTTACTCAAGCAACCTCTATTGATGTGCGTAATGATGCCAATGGCGAGTTTTCTATTAAACAGGTTGCTGATTGGGTGTTACCAGAAGATGCATCTTACATTCACTATTGCCCTAACGAAACGGTTGACGGCTTAGAAATTTTTGATGTACCAAGCCACCCAACAGCACCGATCGTTGCTGATATGTCGTCAACTATTTTATCACGCGAAATAGACGTTAATAAATTTGATTTAATTTACGCTGGTGCGCAAAAAAATATCGGCCCGTCGGGCATATCAATCGTTATTGTTCGTAAAACATTACTTGAGCGTGAAGGCTTACCTAAGCCAGGCATTTTAGATTACGCATTAGAAGCAAAACAAGGCAGTATGTTTAACACGCCCCCTACATTTGCTTGGTATTTAGCTGCTGAAGTATTTCAATGGCTTGAAAGTAATGGTGGCGTAAAAGCGATGGAAGTTCAAAATATTGCTAAAGCGCAGCTACTTTATGACTTTATTGATGAATCGAGCTTTTATACCAATAAAGTAGCTAAACATTGCCGTTCACGTATGAATGTTCCGTTTTGGCTTAATGATGAAAGCTTAAATGATAAGTTTGTTGCTCAGTCTAAAAATGCAGGGTTACTAGCTCTTGAAGGCCACAGAATTGTGGGCGGTATGCGCGCAAGTATTTATAACGCAATGCCTATTGAAGGTGTTCAAGCACTTGTAGACTTTATGGCTGCTTTTGCAAAGGAGCACAGCTAATGGAGCAGCTTCGTTTAGAACCTATTTCTAGAGTAAATGGCACAGTAACCCTACCAGGTTCAAAGAGTCTATCGAACAGAATTTTATTATTAGCAGCACTTGCAAGCGGTACTACCGTTGTAGAAAACTTACTTGATAGTGACGATATACGCCATATGCTGGGCGCCTTAAAGTTATTAGGTGTAAATGTAACTTTAAATGATGAACGCACTGTAGCCACCGTAGAGGGTGTTAGTGGTGTGTTTAATACACCGACTGAGCCCTTGTTTTTAGGTAATGCGGGTACTGCTTATAGACCTTTAACAGCAGTACTTGCTGGCGTTGCTGGTGAGTACGAGCTAATAGGCGAGCCACGTATGGAAGAGCGCCCGATAGGGCACTTGGTTGACGCACTGCAAGCATTGGGTGGTGATGTTACTTATACAAAGCACAAAGACTACCCACCACTTAAAATTGTTGGTGGCCAAATAAAAGGCGGTGAGGTTGAAATTGACGGCAGTATTTCAAGTCAATTTTTAACCGCTCTATTAATGGCAGCGCCATTATTTAACGGTGATACAACAATAACTATTAAAGGTACTTTAGTCTCTAAACCTTATATTGATATTACACTTGATGTAATGGCACGTTTTGGGGTTAATGTTGAGCACAGTGATTATGCAACCTTTAAAGTTAAAGGTGGTCAACAGTATCAATCATTAGATCGCATAATGGTTGAAGGCGATGCATCTTCTGCCTCTTACTTTGTTGCTGCGGCTGCAATTGCAGGCGGTGAGATTGAAATTAAGGGCGTGGGTGCCAAGTCGGTGCAAGGTGATATAGGCTTTGCCAAAGTAATGGAGCAAGTAGGCGCAAAAATTGATTGGTATGATGAGCGTTTAGTTGTTCGCAAAGGCGAACTAAAAGGTGTGGATATTGACGCCAATGCAATTCCTGATGCAGCTATGACTCTTGCAACTGTTGCTCTTTTTGCCAAAGGCCCAACAGCCATTCGTAACATTTATAACTGGCGAGTAAAAGAGACAGACCGTTTATATGCAATGGCAACTGAGCTTCGTAAAGTAGGCGCACAGGTTGTAGAAGGTGAAGATTTTATAGAGATCACCCCACCTGAAACATTTAATGATGTTGCTGTTGATACTTACGACGATCACCGTATAGCCATGTGTTTTGCAATGGTTGCCGTTGGTGGAAAGCCAATAACAATTAATGATCCAAAGTGTACCTATAAAACATTTCCTACATTTTTCAATGTTTTAGCGTCAGTCAGTGAATAAGCTAATTAGAAGTAATTACAAAAGTTACACACTAATAGCAGATATATTTTAATAACTGACGTATAATGTCGCGGTTTATTTAGGTGTGCATTGCAGGAGGTTTTAAATGCAGGCGTTATTAATGCCCGTGATCACCGTTGATGGCCCAAGTGGTTCAGGTAAAGGAACTGTTTGTCGCTTGTTAGCCGACAAGTTAGGGTGGGATGTATTAGATAGCGGTGCGATTTATCGTGTTTTATCTTTAGCTGCACTTCATCACCAAATTGCATTAGACAATGAAGAAGGGCTTGTCCCGCTTGCTGCAAATTTAGATGTGCAGTTTTTGGTAGATAGTCAAACTAATGCAGGAAAAGTTATTTTAGAAGGCGAAGATGTAACCACTACTATTCGTAATGAAGAAGTAGGCGCTGCGGCTTCAAAAATTGCAGCATTACCTCGCGTTCGTGAAGCGTTATTACGTCGCCAGCGTGCATTTCGCACTGAAAATGGCTTAATTGCCGATGGCCGTGATATGGGCACTGTGGTTTTTCAAGATGCGCCGTTAAAAATATATTTAACAGCCAGTGCACAAGAGCGTGCTCGTAGACGCTTTGTTGAGTTGAATACGCGCGGCCTTGATGTTACACTAAGTGGTCTATTACAGGACATTCAAGCTCGTGACGAGCGCGATATGAATCGCACCGTTGCTCCGCTTGTACCTGCAGAGGATGCTATTGAGATCGATACTAGCGATCTTAATGCACAGCAAGTGTTTGATAAGGTAATAACTTTATTGGATATTGCTATCTCTGAAGGTAAGCTTCCTAAACGAAGCTAAACACATTTTATGCGCCAGCAGGATGCCAGTGCTATTTTAACAACCCCATGCAGCATGGTTGCTTATTGGTATTAATATATGAGACGTATATTCGTATGTCAGAAAATTTTGCGCAGTTATTTGAAGAAAGCTTAAAGGGTTTTGAAGCAGAGCAAGGCTCTATCGTTAAAGGTACAGTAATCTCTATCGAGAATAACATTGTACTTGTAGATGCTGGTCTTAAATCAGAAAGTGCTATCCCTGCAGAGCAGTTCAAAAATGCTGCTGGTGAACTAGAAGTTGCTGTAGGCGACGAAGTAGATGTTGCACTAGATGCAATTGAAGACGGTTTCGGTGAAACTATCCTTTCTCGTGAGAAAGCTAAGCGTCACGAAGCATGGATCCGTCTTGAGAAAGCATGTGAAGAGCAAGAGACTGTTACTGGTGTTATCAACGGTAAAGTTAAAGGCGGTTTCACAGTTGAAGTTGATTCAATCCGTGCTTTCCTACCTGGTTCACTTGTTGATGTTCGTCCAGTACGTGACACAACTCACCTTGAAGGCAAAGAGCTTGAGTTTAAAGTAATCAAGCTTGACCAAAAACGTAACAACGTTGTTGTTTCACGTCGTGCAGTTATCGAATCTGAAAACTCACAAGAACGTGAAGAGCTTCTTGCTAACCTTGTTGAAGGCCAAGAAGTTAAAGGTATCGTTAAGAACCTTACTGACTACGGTGCATTCGTTGACCTTGGTGGTGTTGATGGTCTACTACACATTACTGATATGGCTTGGAAGCGTGTTAAGCACCCTTCAGAAATCGTTAATGTTGGCGACGAAATCGCAGTTAAAGTTCTAAAATTCGACAAAGATAAAACTCGTGTTTCTCTAGGCCTTAAACAGCTTGGTGAAGATCCATGGGCAGCTATCGCTGGTCGTTACCCAGAAGGTTCTAAACTTTCTGGTCGTGTTACTAACCTTACAGATTACGGCTGTTTCGTGGAAATCGAAGAAGGCGTTGAAGGTTTAGTACACGTTTCTGAAATGGATTGGACTAACAAGAACATCCATCCTTCAAAAGTTGTAAGCCTTGGCGACACTGTTGAAGTTATGGTTTTAGAAATTGACGAAGAACGTCGTCGTATTTCTCTTGGTCTTAAGCAATGTATTGCTAATCCTTGGCAGGAATTTGCTCGTCTACAAAACAAAGGCGATCAAGTTAC
Source organism: Pseudoalteromonas sp. TAE79 (assembly GCF_000498015.1). Lineage (NCBI taxonomy): Bacteria > Pseudomonadati > Pseudomonadota > Gammaproteobacteria > Alteromonadales > Pseudoalteromonadaceae > Pseudoalteromonas > Pseudoalteromonas sp. TAE79. Next base: position 8,466 of record NZ_AUTL01000292.1, on the reverse strand, counting down.
TGGTAAGATCAAATCAATCACTGACTTCGGTATCTTTATCGGTCTTGACGGTGGTATTGACGGTCTTGTACACCTTTCAGACATTTCTTGGAATACACCTGGCGAAGAAGCTGTACGTGAATTCAAGAAAGGCGACGAAATCACTGCTATCGTATTGCAAGTTGACCCAGAGCGTGAACGTATCTCTCTAGGTGTTAAGCAAATCGAAGCTGACCCATTCAATAACTACCTTGATGCAAACAAAAAAGGTGCTATTGTTAAAGGTAAAGTGACTGAAGTTGATGCGAAAGGCGCAACTGTTGAACTTATCGAAGGCGTTGAAGGTTACATCCGTGTAGCTGATATCGCTCAAGAGCGCGTTGAAGATGCAACTACTGTTGTTTCTGTAGGCGACGAGATTGAAGTTAAATACGTTGGTGTTGATCGTAAGAACCGCACTTTAAGCTTATCTGTAAAAGCTCTTTTCGAAGCAGAAGAGAAAGAAGTACTAGAGAAGCTTAAGAAAGAAGAGCCAGTGTTTGAAAACGCAATGGCAGCTGCTTTCGCAAATGCACAAAAAGACTAATATATAATTAGTTTTTAGTTGGAAGGGCATTTTTTGCCCTTCCTATATCTCTTTTTAAGGAAACGCTATGACTAAGTCAGAATTGATAGAAATACTTGCGGAACAACACGCACACGTTCCAGTGAAAGATGTTGAGAATGCTGTAAAAGAAATTCTTGAACAAATGGCCGGCTCATTATCTACTTCAGATCGTATTGAGATCAGAGGTTTTGGTAGTTTCTCTTTGCATTTCCGCGCTCCTCGCACAGGTCGTAATCCTAAGACTGGCGATACAGTTGAGCTTGAAGGAAAGCATGTACCTCATTTTAAACCAGGCAAAGAATTACGCGACCGCGTGAATGAAAGCATTGCCTAGTTAACTTAGTGGAGTAGTTACTTGTTCAAGGTATTAAAAATTATTCTGGTTGCACTATGCTTTATCAGTGCATTTGTATTAGGGTCACAAAACCCACAGTTAGTACAAGTAAATTACATTATAGCCAGTAATACGCTACCTTTAGCTGTAATAATAAGTATCTGCTTTTTATTAGGTGTTTTGATTGGTTGTTTTATTAGCTTTAAATTGTTTTCGCGATTAAAGTGGCAAAACTACCGCTTAAAAAAGCAATTAGCGCCTGAAAAAGATAAAAAAAAGCTTGCCGCGAATAAAGACACCTAACTATGATTGAGCTTTTGTTTTTACTATTACCTGTTGCCGCTGGTTACGGTTGGATTATGGGTAAAAACAGTGCTAAAAACCAAGCTCATCAACTTAATCGTCAGATCACTTCTGAATATAGCAAAGGCTTAAAATTTCTACTCGATAGAGAAGAAGATCAAGGCTTAGAGCATTTAATCAACTTACTTGAAGTTTCAGCCGACTCGGTTGAACACTATTCTACACTTGCCACCATGTTTCGCCGTAGAGGTGAATTAGACCGCGCAATAAAAATTCACGAACTTCTATTAAAACACCCAAGCTTAAATGAACAACAAGCTGCAACTAGCCGTTTAGAATTAGCCGAAGATTATATAATGGCCGGACTACTAGATAGTGCGGAAGAGCACTTAGTTTGGCTAGTTAAAGCAGGGCATGTAGAAGCGCTGGACCCTATTATCACTTTATATTCGCAAACCCGTGAGTGGGAAAAAGGCATCAACATGTTTGAAGCCCATAGCGAACTATTTTCAAAAGAACAGCAATTTAAAGCAATTGCTAATTTTTATTGTGAGTCAGCTTTAAGTGACAATACACCCCAACTAATGAGAAAAGCGATTAGCTTAAATTATAAAGCCGTGCGTCCGCTTTACGAGTTAGGGTTAGTTGCTTACGCAAAAGAAGATTACGTTAAAGCTATTTATTACTGGCGTGAACTTGTCTCTCAATTTACCTTGTTTGCTCCGTTGTTTATTGATGAGCTGGCACACAGTTATAAACAATTGAATTTGACGCATCAATTTCACGAGTTAGTCAGTGACTTGTTAGAGAAGGGCGGTGTATTAATTAAAATAAAGCATTGCCAAGCATTACTTGAGCAAGGTCACACCAAGCAAGCCTTTGAATTTTTAACTGATAGCTTAAAACGTCAACCTACTATTCGTGGTTTTAGTTTTTTACTGCAATTAATGGGTGACCAAAATAAAAATACTAAGGAAGTACTTAACGAAATTGATAAGCTTGTAACCTCTTATATTGCTACAAAACCAGATTTCCAATGCCAGCATTGTGGTTTTACAAGCTACACCATATATTGGAACTGCCCTTCTTGTAAGCATTGGGAAACCATTGTTCCAAGTCGAGGCTTAGACGGATTTTAATAACCCCATAATTAATAACTTTACTGCCATTCACTAGGATAGTTATGTCTTTCGAACACTCAAAAAAAATTCTTATTGCATTAGATTACGATGATCAAGAAGTTGCTTTAAACTTTGTTAAACAACTTTCTCCTGATACTTGCCGTCTCAAGGTCGGCAAAGAAATGTTTACCTATTTTGGACCTGCATTTGTTAAAGAGTTAATTGATTTAGGTTTTGATGTTTTCTTAGATTTAAAATTTCATGATATTCCTAATACAGTAGCTAAAGCGGTTACTGCAGCTGCTAAAATGGGGGTGTGGATGGTAAACGTTCATGCTTCTGGTGGCTTTGAAATGATGAGTAAAGCTAAATCGGCTCTAGAGCAATTCGGTGACAAAGCGCCATTACTTATCGCTGTGACTGTATTAACAAGTATGGATGAAACAGAACTTAAGCGTTTAGGTGTTGATAAATCAGCTCAAGAGCAAGTTATCTATTTAGCTAAGCTTGCAAAGGAAGCTGGGCTTGATGGTGTTGTGTGTTCTGCACAAGAAGCAAAAGCTTTAAAAACAGAGTTAGGTGATAGCTTTAAGCTTGTTACGCCTGGTATACGCCCTGAAGGGAGTGATGCGGGTGATCAAAAGCGTATAATGACTCCTAAGCAAGCTATAGATTCAGGAAGTGACTATTTAGTTATAGGCAGACCGATTACTCAAGCAGATAATCCTGTAAAAGTGCTTAGTGATGTTAATAACTCTATAGCTTAATTTAACAATAAGCAGTCATATAGTGCTAAAACCCCTTACCTTATGTGAGTTTTATGTTACATTAATAAAATCAAAATGTAGTAGGGGTTTGTTTTGAAGTTATTTTTTGGTTCTATAATAATTGTTATTGCGGGTTTTTCAGTAAATAAGTACGTTTTTTCTTATAAAGCATACGATGGTGTAACAACCGTTACAGATATAATTCCAACGTACCCAGTCGATATGTTTGATTTTAAAAAAACAATGCAAGATTATGCTCATCATCTGTGTTACAAAAATGAAGATACACTCATATCTCAGCATGTAAGCGTTAGTGAATGTATATCAAAGCTTGATGATAAAAAAACAGAATGTGAAAAAAAGGTTTTTCGTTTGGCGCCGCTCAATCTTGAGTCGGAAGTTGAAGTGCTTGATTATTCAAGGCAATATACGCAATGTACATTGCCTTATAAATATATTTTAGGTTAATTACAAACAGGTATTATTAGTAATTACAGCCAATTATAATTAAGATCTTAAGCGAATGGATTTCGCTTCAATATCTATTAACTCTTGTTTAAATAAGCCACCAATTGCTTTTTTATAATTAGCCTTACTTGTAGAAAACATCTTTTTTATTGCTTCAGGATCAGACTTATCACCAAGTGGAATAACACCGCCTTCGTTTTTAAGCTTTTGCATAATAGTTTCACCAAGGTCACTTACTTTTCCCATACCTGGCTTTTCTAGTACAACATCAATTTTTCCGTCGTCACGTACTTTTTGAATATAGCCTTTAAGCTTTTGACCCACAAATAAGCTTTTAAATACCATATTGTAAAAAACAACACCGAAGTGCGACTCTTCAATTAATACTTTGTAGCCAATATCTGTTTTGCCAGCAACAATTAAATCCACTTCTTGTAAGTGAGTATATTGCGGCTCATCTTTTGATAAGAAACGATTAAAATTGTTTGAGGCACAAATACGTTGACTTGCATTATCAAGGTACAGGCGTACTAAATAAGAATGGCCTTCTTGCATGCGTGGCTTTTGTTCATTAAAAGGTGCAAGCACATCTTTCTCAAGCCCCCAATCTAAAAATGCCCCAATACTATTTATTTCTTTAACGCGTAGTAGGGCATACTCGCCAACTTGAGCATGTGGTTTCTTTATTGTTGCTGTGGCTAAATTAGCATTGTCTAAAAAGATAAATACACTAATACTATCGCCCGCTTCAAGCTCATGTTTTATTTCTTGTTTTGGTAAAAATACTTCACCTAAATCATGGCCGTCTAAGTAAGCACCTTCGTTACTCACTTCTTTTACAAATAATGTTTGTGTGGTTCCTAGGTAACTCATAATTATTCCTGCTCAGTCTTTTTTTTACGGCGCATTGGTGTATCGCCATCAATGTTCATTGGTGCTTTAATAGGTGCTGTTGGCTTTTTAGCTTTGGCTTTGCGTTTAAATACAGGCTTTTTAACAGCGGCGGATTTTTCTTTAGATTTATCCCACGTTGCCTCAGGCTTTTTCTCTTTTAAGCCTTTAAACTTAGCTTTTAAGCTCTCTACGCTCGCAAATTTTAATTCGTCATTTAAAAATGCTTTAATAGCTAAATAACTTGCCCAATCTTTTGGGCCAACTAATGAAATTGCATTTCCTTTAAAGCCAGCACGTCCTGTACGACCTATGCGGTGTACATACTCTTCAGCGTGTTTTGGTAAATCAAAGTTAATAACGTGCGTTACGCTTAACAAATCTAAACCACGAGATGCAACGTCGGTGGTAATCAATATTTTAAAGTTTTCGCGACTAAACGAATCCATTATATCTAAACGTTTATTTTGTGTTAAATCACCAGCAAGCGCTACAGACTTGAAGCCTTTAGCATTAAGCGCTTCACTCAAGCGACTCGTGTCAGAACGTGTTGCTGTGAAGATAATGCATTGACCAACATCATCTTGATTCAAAAAGTGCTCTAATAGCGCTTCTTTATGATCAAGGTGATCGGCTAGATATAAAGTTTGTTTAATATCGCTATGTTGCTCGTTCGCTGCACTTAGCGTAATTTGCTTTGGTTTTTTTAATAGGTTACGTGATAGAGCATCTACTTGAGCATGGTCAAGTGTTGCAGAAAACAATAACGTTTGACGTAAACGGTGATTAGCTTGCTCGTTAATCATTTTTAACTGCTCGGTAAAGCCTAAATCTAAAATACGATCGGCTTCATCAAAAATAAGCAGTTCTAGTCCACTCAATTGTAATGAACGTTTTGTAATGTGATCAGCTAAACGCCCTGGTGTAGCAACTACGAATTGTGGGTCGTTTCTAAGTGCTTTTATTTGGTCATTAAAGTTTTCGCCACCAAGTATTTTTACGGCCTTAATGGCTGTGCCTGCAATTAATAAACGCAGCTGAGTAAATACTTGCGTAGCAAGCTCACGAGTAGGAGCAACAATAAGTACACGAGGATCGCGTTTACTGAGTGCTTTTTGTTTCATAACCCTTTGTACAGCAGGTAATAAAAACGCCAAGGTTTTGCCCGACCCAGTTTTAGACTGAGCGAAAATGTCATGCCCTGCAAGTGCGGTAGGCACTGCATGCGCTTGAATATCGGTGGGCTGGGTGATCCCTTGATGTGCTAGTTGTGTTTCAAGGCGTGTATCAATCCCAAGATCAGTAAACTGCAATGTGTGTTTCTCCAAAATGAGCAAATTAAGTCTATAAATTTATCAGCGCATTATAGCTTACACAGCTAGGTCGCTAACAGTAAAAACCAATCTATAGCGCTATTTTTTGCAATTAAACTAAAAAAGCGTAAAATACGCGCCCCATATGCGCCGGATTTACGATTCGGTAAACGCCAATACTGGCTAATAAGGCAAAATAGGAAATATAATGACTGTTGTTCATAAAGATAATGTAACGGGCGATCACTTTGTAGTATGTGCGCTGTATAAATTTGTTGGTTTACCTGAATTTGAAGCTATCCGTAAGCCGTTGCTTGAAGTGATGGAAGCAAATGAAGTACGCGGTACTTTACTACTCGCTGCCGAAGGTATAAACGGCACTGTTTCTGCAAAACGTGAAGGGATAGACAACTTATTAGCATGGCTTGATGAGCAACCAAATTTAAAAAACATCGTAACAAAAGAATCTTACGATGATGAATGCCCGTTTTACCGCACTAAAGTAAAACTAAAAAAAGAAATTGTAACGATGGGCGTTGAAGGCGTAGATCCGCTTAAAGTTGTGGGTAGCTATGTAAAGCCAAATGAGTGGAACGCACTTATATCTGACCCAGAAGTAATTTTAATTGATACACGTAATGATTACGAAATTGAAATTGGTACATTTCAAAATGCAGTCGATCCAAATACTAAAACTTTTCGCGAATTTCCACAGTGGGCTAAAGAAAACTTAGACCCTGAAAAACATAAAAAAGTAGCGATGTTTTGTACAGGTGGTATCCGCTGCGAAAAATCGACGGCCTACATGAAAGAGCAAGGTTTTGACGAAGTTTATCATCTTGAAGGCGGCATTTTAAAATATCTAGAAGAAGTGCCAAAAGAAGAAACCATGTGGGAAGGAGAATGTTTTGTATTTGATAATCGCGTTGCGGTTGATCACGACTTACAAAAGGGCTCTTATGATCAATGCCACGCGTGCCGTATGCCAATTACAGAAGACGAAAAGTTAAAGCCTGAATACATGGAAGGTGTATCTTGTCATCATTGTATTGAAGAAGTTACGGATGAACAACGCGCACGTTTTGCAGAGCGCCAAAAGCAAATAGAATTAGCGCAAGCGCGTGGTGAAGGCCATATTGGTAATGAAGCACAAGCTGTTTTACAGCAACGTAAAGAAGCTAAAAAAGCCCAAAAAGACGCTCAGCGCGGTAAATAAATTTATACAATAAGTATTACATTTAAAGAGTCTATTTAGGCTAATGCCAGTCAGTTAAGCTGACTGGCATCTTTCTTTTTATGGGGATACTTAGATGGTTTTGGCTTAACCCATCGGGGATATCTTCTATCTTCTCGTCTAGCTGGAAGCTTAAATAAGACCAGTGTATCGAGTAAGTGCTGCCAGTGTATTGGAATGTTCCCTGGGCTCATTATAGATACTGACGAGAAATACTGAATGACAGCCATCGAACTGCTAGAGAAACTAAGCTGGTTAGGCCATATCCCTGTGACTGTCGCCGCCATCGTCATTATTCTTCGTATTAAATTATAGGCGAGTAACACGGCCCATAGCTCCTGACGCACCATGTCTGGACGCTTACTTCTTAAATGGTATGCGCTATCAAGCATGGTTTGTTTGATTTCTCTAAACCCAAGTTCTATCTCCCAACGATGACAATATAATTCAACAATTTCATTACCTGGATAACGCAATCTATCCGTCATCGAGGTTAATATACGGTAGCTTTTGCCCTTTATTGTTTTGCTGATTAATCTCGCTTTAATCGTTTCAGGAACATCGGGAAAGTTTTTTTGTGCATGCTTTGTTGTTTTCAATTCAATGATATGGTCATTTTTACCCGCGCTGGAGATGATTTCATACTGTAAGTCGGGCCTTGCTGGTATCAACCAGTGCCTCATCTCCCCAGTTTGGTGCCAACGGTTTAACAGGCCTAAAGAATAATATCCTTTATCAAACATAGTCAGTGAATTATCTGGTGTACGTTCAATTAAACGCTCAGCTAATTTCATCTCGTTGGTTTTATAGTTATCAAACTCGCTACTGAGAAGTTGATGGCTGGTCAATTCCATATGACAGACCATGCGTATTTGAGGAAAGGCTGTATCACCGTATTGGTTGCTACCTGAAGAGAAGGCTTTACGATTATCAGGCGTGTCGGCTGTTCGCCACACAACACCGTCAACAGCTAATAGGTTCAAACCATTCCATGTTTCGAATGACTGTTGCTTATACATTGATTGAGCAGATTTATTGAAAACGTGTTTAACGGAATCATCACCTAACCTTTGTCTCGCCTGTACCATCGCACTTGGAGCAACGAGTGGGTTCTTGCCAGGTAACATGATATCTAGCTTATTAGCGATATTCCAAACTGATTCTTTTCGAAACAATGCCATGCCAATAACTGACCACAAAACGGCTTCAAGCGGTAATCTTCGCTTACGAACGGTTGCAATCCCTGCTTGTTGAAAACCTTGTTCAATGATTTCAGGGTCAAGAATTTCTGATAATTTTTCAAAGGTATGGTATCGGCTGCTTTCTTCAAGTGTTGCTTGCAGTGCTTGTTCTATATTCACAAAAAATCCGTAGTTAGTTTCCTAACTACGGATTTTGCATGATCGTTTGGATCGGTCAACCGGTCATTTTCTTAACTGATCGGCATTA
>NZ_AUTL01000291.1:0-9168 GCF_000498015.1 Pseudoalteromonas sp. TAE79 | reverse complement strand
CTTTTTCTCCGGCAAGAGATTTTACAATGAGACATTACAAACAACTGACCTATGCGCAAAGATGCCAGATCGCCGTTCTAAAGAAAAGTGGTTTTACGCAACAAAGTATTGCTGAGCTAACTAATTTATCGCAATCTACGATTTCAAGAGAGCTTTCTAGAAATACAGGTAAGCGAGGTTACAGACACAAACAAGCTCATGAGCGGGCTTTGTTTCGCCGAAGAAGTGTAAGAAAACCGCTTAAGATGACACCTGAAATGATGGCTTTAATTACCCAGAAGCTTAATGAGAAGTGGAGCCCTGAACAAATAACGGGATGGTTGCGTAAAGAAAGTGAACGGTCTGTCAGCCATGAACGCATTTATCTGTATATCTGGGAAGATAAAAAAGCAGGTGGTGAGTTATACCTACATCTGCGCCGACACGGTAAGAAATATCACAAGCGCAGTCATGGTAAAACAAACCGAGGGCAAATAAAAAATCGCGTTAGCATTGAAGAACGCCCACAAATAGTTGATGAGAAAGGTCGTATCGGAGATTGGGAAATAGATACCGTCATAGGTAAAGGTCATCGAGGCGCCCTTGTTACCATTGTAGAGCGGGTCACCCAATTCACTGTATCAACGCAGGTGGCAGGCAAAACAGCACAAGCCGTCACTGCGGCGACGATAGAACTATTAAGGCCATATAGGTCAGCGCTTCATAGCATCACGGCTGACAATGGAAAAGAGTTCGCTTATCACGAGCAAATCACAGAGGCTTTAAGTGTTCCTGTTTATTTTGCTCACCCTTATCACTCATGGGAGCGCGGATTGAATGAAAACACGAATGGATTACTACGCCAGTATTGGCCGAAGAGCACAGATTTTAAGGCGGTAACACCAGCGCAGGTTATACCAGTACTTGAGCAACTTAATAATCGTCCGAGGAAGACACTTGGATTTGAAACGCCTGCAAAATTGATGCAGGATCACTTGGCGGCTAAAGCCGCCTAAACGTTATGCACTTCAGGTTTGAATCCGCGTAACTAAGAAAGAGACAAAAAAGCCTGCATAAATTTATTTTGTGCAGGCTTTTTTAATACTTTTATAAAAGAATTACCATTTCTTTTTAGGCGCAAACAATATATCTAAGTCGTCTTGCTCTTCTTCTGTTTTCTTTTTAAGTGCGCTTGCATTAGAAGCTCTTAGTTCAACACTAATTGCTTCTAAGTAACCTTCAACTTCTTGGCGTTTTGTTGTTACATATTCATCGGTGTATGTAACTGCATTGAGCGTTGCCTGTGCTTTTTCAAAATACTGTCTTGCTGAGCCAACCATACTTGCTGAGCGGGCAGATAAGCCACGTTTTATTTGGCTTTCGATATTAATACGCAGTTGTAGTTTTTCAAGACGTTTATCTTCTAAAACAAAAACTTGGCTATCAATACGACCTTTATTATGTTCAGAGCGTAAAATTGAGCGTAATTTTTTAATACCTTGAATTAGGCCAACAAGCTGTTTGTCATTATTGGGTAACGTTAGGGCTTCACTGCTGTTGTCTAGAACTGCATTGGTGAGGTGCGTTTTAGCCTCACCTAAGCGGCTTTTGAGTGCTTTGGATGTTGGCGAACTAGTAACCATCGTGTTTAATGCTTCGTAAATACGGCGTTGCAATACACGGATTATGTTTTCAGAAAGAGGTATATTGGCACTATTCATTAGTGCTTCTTCAGTTTCTTCTATTATAGCTTTTTGTTTTGTTAGCTCTTTGCGTCGTTCCGCTTCTTGTTTTTCTTTGTGTTGTTGTACAGCACTTACCCAAAGTGCAATCACAATCAATGCAACTATAAGCACTATTATAATAGAAACGATCATGGTGTAATTCTCGGATATATAACCTAATTATTTAATCTTACATTAAATATACGTTAACAGGGTAGCTTTGCGCCGATTAACTTAAAAAATACACCAAAAAATTGATAGGTTGAGCTCTTTATAAACCGTAGTCACCCTAAGGGCTTATAAACTAAAGCTGAATAAACATCGCTACCTGAAACATATTTATTATGCTAGCCTTGAGCTCTAATCAGATAATTGCACACCTAAAGACCTAAAGTGATATTTTACGCAAATAACACTTGGTTTTAAGCGGTATTGCCTTTATAAATAATATGAATAATAACGTTAAAATTTGCAGCCATGAAATTACAACAACTCAGATACATCGTAGAAGTACAAAATCATAAATTAAATGTTTCAGCGACTGCTGAGAGTTTATTTACCTCGCAGCCAGGAATTTCTAAACAAGTACGCATGTTAGAAGATGAGTTGGGTGTACAAATTTTTGGTCGCAGTGGTAAACATTTAACGCATGTAACCGGTGCTGGCGAAGATATAATTAATATTTCTCGTGAAATACTCTCCAAAGTAGAAGGTATTAAAGCCGTTGCTAATGAGCATACGCTACCTGATCAAGGTAAGTTAAATATTGCCACAACACATACCCAAGCCCGTTATGCTTTGCCTAACGTTATTCAAGGGTTTATGAAAAAATACCCTGCGGTATCGCTTCATATGCACCAAGGTACTCCACAGCAAATATCAGATGCTGCAGCACGCGGTGATGCCGACTTTGCTATTGCAACAGAAGCACTGCATTTGTATTCAGATTTAGTTATGCTGCCTTGCTACCATTGGAACCGCAGTATTGTTGTTGCTAAAGACCATCCTCTCGCTAAAAAGGCAAATAGTTTAACTGTTGCTGACATTGCCCAATATCCACTTATTACATATGTATTTGGTTTTACGGGCCGCTCAGAGTTAGATAAAGCGTTTAGCGCACACGGACTTGAGCCACACATTGTATTTACTGCAACCGATGCTGATGTTATAAAAACATACGTACGACTGGGTTTAGGAGTTGGTGTTGTCGCTTCAATGGCGATAGATCAAGTGAGCGATACCGATTTAGTGTGTATTGATGCAAGCCACTTATTTGAAGCAAGCACGACCAAAATTGGTTTTAGAAAGGGCAGCTTTTTACGTACTTACATGTATGATTTTATTGAACGTTTTGCACCGCACTTAACTAAAGAGCGCGTAGAGCGAGCAAGTTTAATGCGTAACCAAGACGATGTAGATAAATTATTTGCAGATATAGAGTTACCGGTTAAATAAGGTGATTACATTGAACGAACAATAAAAAAGCTGCCTATTTTAAATAGGCAGCTTTTTCTTTTTATAGCGAGCTGATTAACATTCGATAATATTAACTGCTAATCCACCGCGAGCGGTTTCTTTGTATTTGGTTTTCATATCGTTGCCGGTTTCAAGCATGGTTTTAATCACTTTATCAAGTGATACCTTTTGCTCGCCACTGCCACGAATAGCTAAACGTGAGGCATTAATTGCTTTAATCGCGCCCATTGCATTACGTTCAATGCACGGTACTTGTACTAAGCCACCAACAGGGTCGCACGTGAGGCCTAAATTATGTTCCATACCAATTTCTGCTGCGTTCTCTACTTGCACAACATTGCCACCAACAATTTCTGTTAATGCGCCTGCAGCCATAGAGCACGCAACGCCAACTTCACCTTGGCAACCTACTTCAGCACCCGATATAGAGGCATTCTTTTTATATAAAATACCAATAGCAGCAGCCGTTAATAAATAACGTGTGGCTATATCGCGGTCTACTTCTTTCACAAATGTGTGATAGTACATAAGCACAGCCGGTAAAATACCCGCAGCACCATTAGTTGGTGCGGTAACTACACGGCCACCTGCCGCATTTTCTTCGTTTACGGCAAGGGCAAATAAATCAACCCAGTCCATTGCACGAAGTGGGTCGTTACTGACTTCTATATTTAGTTTTAAGTATAGGCTTGGCGCACGGCGCTTTACTTTTAAGCCGCCAGGTAAAATACCTTCGGTACGCATACCACGCTCAATACAGGCCATCATTACTTTCCAAATATGAAACAGCGTGTCTTTTATTTCATCTTCAGTGCGCAGTGTTTTTTCGTTCTTCATCATCAAGCTTGAAACACTAAGCCCTGACTCTTTACACATCTCTAGTAGCTCTTTTGCGCTACTGAAAGGGAAAGGAGCTGGGTTTTCTTCTCTAATATCAAGGGCTGCTTGTTTTTCGTTTTCAAACTCTTCATCAGTAACAATAAAGCCACCGCCAATAGAGTAATATACTTTGCTGTAAACTTTTTCGCCGTTGTTTGAGGCGATAATTTCCATTGCATTAGAGTGCTTAGGCAGCGTTTTGCGACGATGAAAAACAATAGCGCCTTGTTTTGGAAACTTAGCTTTGTGTGTTTTGTTTAAATAAATAACCTGATCTTGTTCGATAGTGGCTAAAATGTCGTCGACTAAATCGGCATCTATAGTTTCAGGGTCATAACCGGCTAAACCAAGAATTACGGCTTTACCCGAGCCATGGCCAACACCTGTTTGTCCCAAAGAGCCATAAAGCTCTACTTTAATATCGGTAACATTTGCTAATAATTGTTGTTCTTGTAGGTCATTAACAAATAAGCGTGATGCGCGCATTGGGCCAACGGTGTGTGATGACGAAGGGCCAATACCAATGCTAAACATATCAAATGCACTGATCATAATGTGTGTCTCTACTTTGTTTTATCAGCTCGAAGCTGCTCTTTGAACGGTCGAGCATGATAACGTGGAATTGTGATTGTGTAACTACTAATAACGAAGATTTAAACTGGTAAGGCGAGTTGTTTTGTAAAGTTTTTTATAATGTTTGCCGTCGCACCCCAAAGTAAACCATGCGGCGTTTTAAAACCTTGCAAAATAACCGTTTTCCCAAATCGTTGAAAAGGTAAGGGTTGCCAGTTAGCTTCGTTATTTAATTCAGTGACCGAGAGCAAAAAGCTCGCTTGTACTTCATTATAGTCATTTTCCCAGGTGGTGTCTTTTTTGAGTAAACCTACATAGGGGCTAATACTAAAACCCGTTAAGGTTGAATACTCAGGTAAGTGACCTAATACATTAACGTTGCTTTGGGCAATATTTAGCTCTTCTTTTAGTTCGCGAAGGGCTGTGGTGCGAAGGGTAATGTCGCTTACTTCAAACTTGCCTCCGGGCAAACAAATCTCCCCAGGGTGATGGTGTAAATAAGTAGGGCGTTTACACAGTAAGATATGTGCATGGTTATCTATATCAATAATGGGTAGCATAACAGCGCTAGCGCGTTTTTTACGTGTGTCTTTTAACTGATTTGGCGCAGCTGTAGGGCTTAACAGAAACCGCGCCATAATGTGTTCACTATTCAAAGCGACCTACTGTTTTAATAAAGGGAGGATTTTATTTACTTTATCGTAAGTTTCTTGATATTCCAATTCGACTTTAGAATCAGCGACTATTCCGCCACCTGCCCAGCAGTAAATTTGCGCTTTGTGGCACACCAAGGTGCGAATAGTGATACTGGTGTCCATGTTTCCACACGCACTTAAATAACCAATTGAACCACAATAAATGCTGCGGCGATGTGGTTCTAATTCTTCAATTATTTCCATTGCTCTAATTTTGGGCGCACCGGTGATTGAGCCACCCGGAAAAGCCGCTTTTAGCTGATCGACGGCTGTTTTACCTTCATCAAGTTCCGAGGTTACCGTGCTTACTAAATGATGCACTGCCGGAAAGCTTTCAATAGCAAAAAGAGAAGGGACGTGAACGCTGCCAGGTTTTGCCACTTTGCCTAAGTCGTTACGCAGTAAATCAACAATCATTACGTTTTCAGCGCGATCTTTAGCTGATGCTGCGAGTATTTGGGCTTGGCGTTGATCCTCCAGCGCATCCGCTTTTCGCGGCAGTGTGCCTTTAATAGGTTTGGTTTCTACAACGTTATTATTTACAGATATAAAGCGCTCAGGGGAAATTGATAAAATTGCCCCTTGAGGGTGATTTATAAAGCTCGAAAATGGCGCTTTATTTGCCTCACGCAGTTTAATATAAGCCGCCCAAGGGGAGCCTTCAAACTGAGCGTTAAAGCGCTGCGCTAAATTAATTTGGTAACAATCGCCACTTTTTAGATACTCCTCAATTTGGGCAAACTTTGCAGCGTATTCGGTTTCGCTCATATTTGATTGCCAGTCGCTGTTTAGGGCAAAGGACTGCGTATTAACTTGGGAGTTAGCGTGCGTATTTAAGTATTGCTCATAAAGCGCTAATCTATCGGTGTTTGGCTGCGATACATAAAACCAGCTTTGTTGCTGTTTGTCGTAAATAAGGGCATCTAAGTAAAGGCCAATAGCCATTTGGGGAAGATTAATATCTTCAATAGCACGAGTGGGGATGTTTTCAATTGTACGCCCTAAGTCGTAGCCAAAGTAGCCAAGCCAGCCGCCGTTAAAGGGTAAATCGTAATCGGCTTTTGTTTTAGCAAGATGCGAAAGCTCATTATTCATAATTTCAAAGCAGTTATCACTACTTTCTATATTATTTAAAAAGCTTTTATTATTTTTTACTTCAAGGGTACTTTGCGGCTCAATAGCAACAATATCAAAACGACTGTTTATATGATTACTATTTGCAGAATCTAATAGAATTGCATAAGGCAAATGTGAAAAATGCGCAAAAACGTCAATGCAGTTTTGTGTTATGCCTAATTTAATACAATTTTTTTTATTGTTTAGCATTTACTGCCCCTTTAAGAACTGGCTCGAAACGGGCTGGGAGGGTATCATAAGTCAAATTTTTTGGCAGCACTAAGCTGCAAAAAACAGTGCAAACCACCGTCACCGGTTTGATTTAGATTACGCGTCAACGCGTAACGGTAACTTAAGGAACCACTATGAGTACAATTTGTCAGCAAGACTTTATTGATAGCATTGAAGATGCATTGCAATATATTTCGTTCTATCACCCACTTGATTTTGTTCAAGCACTCGAAAAAGCGTACAACAAAGAACAAAGTAAAGCGGCTAAAGACGCCATTGCACAAATTTTAATTAACTCACGCATGTCGGCTGAAGGCAAGCGTCCACTTTGCCAAGACACCGGTATTATTACCTGTTTTGTTAAAGTAGGTATGGATGTTAAGTGGGATAAAACAGATTTAACCGTTCAACAAATGGTTGATGAAGGTACTCGTCGTGCATATTTGAATCCAGATAACCCTTTACGTGCATCTATTGTAGCAGACCCTGCTGGTACGCGTAAAAATACTAAAGATAATACGCCTTCGGTTGTGCATATTGATTTAGTAGCGGGTGGAAAAGTAGAAGTAATGGTTGCGGCTAAAGGCGGCGGCTCTGAAAACAAAAGTAAAATGGTTATGTTAAACCCGTCAGATGATGTTGCTGCATGGGTAGAAAAAACACTACCAACAATGGGTGCTGGTTGGTGTCCGCCAGGCATGCTAGGTATAGGTATTGGTGGTACGGCTGAAAAAGCAGCAGTAATGGCTAAAGAGTCGTTAATGGATCCGGTTGATATCCATGAATTAATGGAACGCGGCGCAGAGACAACTGAAGAAAAACTGCGTTTAGAAATTTTTGACCGTGCTAATAAATTAGGTATTGGCGCACAAGGTTTAGGCGGTTTAACAACGGTTGTTGATGTTAAAATTAAAACAGCACCAACGCATGCAGCTTCAAAACCTGTAGTAATGATCCCAAATTGTGCGGCAACTCGCCATGTACATTTTACGCTTGACGGTTCTGGCCCTGCTAATTTAAAAGCACCTAAACTAGAAGGTTGGCCACAAGTAACATTTGAAGTGGGCGAAGGCACACGTCGTGTTGATTTAAATACACTGACTAAAAAAGATGTTCAAGAATGGAAAATGGGTGAAACCGTTTTACTTTCGGGCACTATTTTAACAGGTCGTGATGCAGCGCATAAACGTTTGCAAGATATGATCAACTCAGGTGAAGGTTTACCTGAGGGCGTAGACTTTGATAATAAATTTATTTATTACGTAGGCCCAGTGGATGCGGTACGCGATGAAGCAGTAGGTCCTGCTGGCCCTACAACAGCCACTCGCATGGATAAATTTACCGATATGATGCTAGAAAAAACAGGCATTGTAGGCATGATTGGTAAAGCTGAACGTGGCCCTGCAACGGTTGAGTCTATTAAAGAGCATAAATCTGTTTATTTAATGGCTGTAGGCGGCGCAGCTTACTTAGTATCTAAAGCGATTAAAAAAGCACGCGTAGTTGCTTTTGAAGATTTAGGTATGGAAGCTATTTACGAATTTGAAGTTGAAGATATGCCAGTGACCGTTGCAGTAGACAGTGAAGGCGCCAATGCGCATACACAAGGCCCTGCTATCTGGAAAGCTAAAATTGAAGAGCTTGATAGCAAGCTAAAATAACGTACGTTTTGTATTTTTAAAAAGCGAGCCTAGTGCTTAATGCCGATCATTTAAGAATTAGTTAATAGCACTTGAACGATCTTCTAGGTATGTAAGAATCCGAATTCTTTTGTAGAATTCGGATTTTTTTATGCAACTTTCTAATGCTCTCGATATTATTAACAACATCAAACCTAATGACGTTGAAACACTCGCAGACTTACTCCCTTTATCTCTTATCGAAGAAGCCTATGCACTGACCGAAACCGTTACACTACGAAAAAGAAAACTAACCCTAGAATCGATGGCTTGGTTGTTGATCGGTATGGTTATTTATAATGACAAATCCATGGCCGATGTCGTTAATATGCTCGACATTGTTGACCGAGAAGGGAAGCCATTTGTTGCGCCAAGTGCTTTAACTCAGCGTCGTAAAAACCTAGGTGAAGCCGCTATGAAAGCCTTATTTGAATGTACCCAAAGACATTGGAATGAAGACGCTAACCACCCTCATTGGAATGGACTTACCTTGCTGGGTGTCGATGGTGTTGTTTGGCGTACGGATGACTCCCCCCAAAATAATGAGGCCTTTACAAAACCGACCAACACACAATACCCACAGGTCAGAATGGTGTGTCAAATGGAACTGAGCAGCCATTTAATAACGGGGAGCGCTTTTGATGATTACAAGGTCAATGAAATGGTACTGGCTGAAAAGCTTATAGAAACCACACCAGACAATAGCCTCACTTTATTCGACAAAGGTTTTTATTCTTTAGGGCTTTTACATAAATGGCAAACAACTGGCAGTGAACGCCATTGGCTAATCCCCCTGAAAAAAAATGTGCAATATGA
>NZ_AUTL01000290.1:0-7123 GCF_000498015.1 Pseudoalteromonas sp. TAE79 | reverse complement strand
CCCGCGACCCCCGGCGTGACAGGCCGGTATTCTAACCAACTGAACTACCACTCCATATTTTCGTTGCTGTTTAGGTCTCCCTGACAGCGGCGTGAATAATACGAACCAACCCCTATTTCGTCAAGGGCTTTTTTGTTTTTTTATAGGTTTTTTAGTCATCTGTCATCGAAAGGTTTAAAATTTCACCTGATCTGTCATTTTTTGAGCCATTTTTACCGACTTGATTTTTTTCAGTGTCGGCAACATCACCTTCACTTGTTTTCTTTTTCTTTAAAAAAGGCAGCTTCACTTTAAATTTAATCGGTTTTTTCTGAACAAATATACGAATTAACAACCAACCGAGTAATAAAATGAGTGTATTGCAGCCTGCAATTAAACTAATAATTGTCGATGTGGCCATTTTTTCTTCAGCAGGCTCACTCTCGATCATTTTATCTGGCGTAATAATCGTTGCAGGATCAATTTCGGGCACCGCTTCTATGGGTCGTTCTATCTCAAATTTATACGTTGGCAGCGTTGCCATAAATTCACGGCCATTAATATTAGTGCCAAAAACAGACAGTTCAACACTATATCTACCCCAATCATAATTTTTAACACTAAGCTGACGTGAGTCTTTAGCTGCAGCATCTATGGTAAACATTTGCTCTTCGTTATTGGGATAGTAGATTTTTCCCTGGATGATGACTGTCTCTGGCTTAACAATACTTGGGTCTATATTAATAGTTAACAGATGCTCGTCTGTGTCTTGCTCTGCTAACGCGACTTCGGTTACAAAAGGTGGCTCGTGCACTTCTATTGTATTTTGCACAATGCGACGCTGCAGCAGAGGTGTTGCCACGTAAAGCTCTGGTGTCCATTCACCCGCAGGAAAATCTAAAGTAAACTCGCCGGTAAACACACCATCTTTAGGGCGCTCATCAAATCCACGTCCATCGTCTTTAAATTCCGCTACTTCTTGAATGCCTGCACCAAAGTTAGCAAAGTTTTCATTGTTGGTACTTACAAAGTCAACATTAAGGCTCACAACATCCCTAAATAGGTTTGTGTTAATTGGCTCACCGTCGTTTAGTATTTTCCCGGTGATTTTTATTGTCTCCCCCCTAAACAACATTGAAGGAAGAGGCTCTGCCTCAAGAGATATTTCGCCTAATACAACTATTCTGCTATCAGGCAAAATACTGCCTATTACTTGCCAAGGACCTGCCATAGGTTTCTTTATGGTAACTAAATCGTAGCTGAGTTCGTCAAACCAATCTAAGTTAGGGTTTTTAACTGAGTCAGTAGCAAAGTACTTACTGCCATCGGGCCGCACTAAAATAACAGCAGGTGCACCTGATTTTCTAAAAAACAGCAGTGTTATTTCATCTATTTTGCTATCTATGCGAAAACGATTATCAAGTAAAGGGATCTCATTTTGATGCCCATCGCGCTTGAGCACTTCTACTTGTTTAACGCCATATGCATTGCCAGTAAATAAACTAGCGGCACATAACGCTGTTACAAAATACATCGTTTTCATTAAATCGCCTTATTCAGCGCGCCATATACATTGGCCGCCTTCTTTGTTTACAAGATCTAATCGTGCTTCGTGTGCGCTTTGCTCAGCGTCGCTTGCTCGCAATACAACTAATGGGGCTCTATCGCTATTTAAACGCTTTATACCGCCTTTCTGTTGCTCGCTGCCGTCATCTTTGTTTTGATTCAAATTCAGCTTTGTTTGACCACCCGTCATGGCAAGGTAAACATCGGCTAAAATTTCAGAATCCAGTAGCGCGCCGTGAAGTGTTCGCTTTGCGTTATCTACATCGTAACGACGACATAATGCATCAAGATTGTTCTTTTGACCTGGATGCAAGTCACGCGCCATTTTAAGCGTGTCGAGAACTTGACAAAAAGTCTCTGTTTTAGGATAGCCCTGATTAAGTAGTGCAAATTCATTATCCATATGACCAACATCGAACGGTGCGTTATGAATAACCAACTCTGCCCCTTCAATATAGTCGAAAAACTCTTGGGCAATTTGATGAAACAGTGGTTTATCACGCAAAAACTCGTTAGTAATACCGTGAACGTCGATTGCTTCTTCTTCACTTGGCCGTTGTGGGTTTATATAAACGTGAAAATTATTGCCTGTTAAACGGCGATTTACTAACTCCACACAACCAATTTCTATAATACGGTGCCCTTGTTTAGGGTCGATGCCGGTGGTTTCTGTATCTAAAACTATTTGTCTACGTGCCATATCGAATTTAGCCTGATTCTGGTATCTTTCTATAATCACTTTATTGTACATAAGATCAAGGTAAAACAGTGCAAAAAACCGTAGAGATTTACACCGATGGCTCATGTTTAGGTAATCCAGGCCCCGGCGGTTATGGTATTTTTATGATTTATAACGGCCACGAAAAAGAAATGAGCCAAGGTTATAAACTCACAACTAATAACCGAATGGAAATGCTCGCGGCTATTGTAGCCCTAGAATCACTCACTCGAGAATGCGAAGTAAACCTAACAACCGATAGCCAATATGTTAAGCAAGGCATTGAATCGTGGATCACTAACTGGAAAAAACGTGGCTGGTTAACATCAGCTAAAAAGCCAGTTAAAAACGTCGATTTATGGAAACGCCTAGATAAAGCCTGTAGCGAGCACAATGTAACTTGGAAGTGGGTTAAAGGGCATAGCGGCAATAAATACAACGAAATAGTTGACGATTTAGCCCGCGATGCCGCTGGCAGTAAAGATTTACTAGAAGATGTAGGCTACCAGCCTTAAATTTATTCTAAGCTAGTTGTTATACCAATTTTATTAAAAACATGTTCATTCTATCGCATTAAATAACTCACTAACTGCGTTAAAAATTATTCATATAGAACAACTATATGTCACAATTTTCGCCTTGTTAATGTGCTATTTTCTTAGCGCTATAATAGATCACTTATTTAATGCAATTAGTATTATTTTTTTGGTCGCACGATTTAAAGTGTTGCTTTGACGTTTGCCTAAGCCCTGCCCCTTTTACTGGTGCAAACTGCGGCCTTGCATGCCACTTAGGTTTTATTGGCGTAAGTGGCGCAACTCTTTTTCGTGCCACCAGCATATAAACACTGCCCATTGGTTTTAAATACTGTTTTGCAAAAGTACGCCAAAACTCAAATCTTGATAACCTATTACCTCTAGCCAGTGATGAATAAATAAAACGTTCGTCACTTACAATTTCAAAACCCAATAAATTTAGCCAATCTTTAACCCTCGCAGGGGTAAAAAAACGCCCTGTCCATGGTAATTTCTGACCACTAAAAGGCAGCATTTGTGCAAGCCCGCACAAACTAAACGGATTAAAACCAGTCACGAGTATATAACCGCCCGGAATAAGCGTGCGATGTGCTTCTCGTAAAATATGATGCGGGTCTGAATGATACTCTAAGCAATGGCTTAGTATGCAAGCATCAATACTGTGCTCGTAAAATGGCAGTTCATCTATGTCAGCAACTACCCCGGTGTAAGGTCCTGGCTCTGCAACACACACTTGATGTTTAATCGTACTTATACTTGTGTTTAATTCGCCACTTAAATTACCCAACTTAAGCATATGATAGCCAAACATACGCGGCAGCCATTGCTCCATTTTGCGTTCAATATCTGCACGCAAATAATCCCCATGAGGAAACTGCTGCCACGACAGTGGTTTGGGTCCTTCTTGAAAACTAAGGGCTGGTTTCATTTTTTGAGCTCGTTATACTATGCGATAAGTGTCACTTTATAGAGCAATTTACCATGGTGCAAGTCAAAGCAATTAAAGCCTTTTCTGATAATTACATTTGGTGTTTAACTACCGATAACAGTAACCAAGCATGGGTCGTCGATCCAGGCCAAGCACATCCCGTATTAACGTACTTAGCTGAGCATAAACTAACGCTTGGTGGCATTTTAATTACGCATCATCACTACGACCACACCGATGGCGTAGCTGAATTAGTTGACGCCTATCCAGATATATCGGTTTATGGCCCTGCAAATAGTCCATTTAAAGGCGTCACTCACGCACTTACTGATGGACAAAGCATCAGTGTGCTTAATATTAACTTTACTATTTTAGCAACTCCTGGGCACACGCTTGATCATATTTGTTACACAAATGATGAACTTGCTTTTACCGGCGATACATTGTTTAGCGGTGGATGTGGGCGCTTATTTGAAGGCACGCCAGAGCAAATGTGGGAGTCTTTCAATAAACTAAGAGAGCTGTCTACAAGCTGCAGTGTGTATTGCACGCACGAATACACGCAAGCTAATCTTGCCTTTGCCAAAGCAGTTGAACCACGCAATCCAGAACTCCTTGCGTACAGTAAAAAAGTAGATGAATTACGCAGTAATAATCAAATCTCATTACCTACTTCTATTGGACAAGAGCTAAAAATAAATCCATTTATGCGTAGCGATTTGCCAACCATTACAGAGTTAGTGCCGGAGAAATTTATCTCGGTTACAAAAAACAATGAACCTTGGGGAAACTTTGCTAGTCTGAGGCAGTTCAAAGACAATTTTTAATGCACAAACTAATACTTTAACATTTATTTTATTAGAATCATTAACTTAAGATATAGTGATGATTCTATTTCTGCGTTTTAAAAAGTCATTAAGTGGCAATGTTAACTCATAACAGGTAGTATTCGCCGAGTTTTTTACCCGATGTATTGGTATTTATGAATAAATCTCCCCTATTAGTAGCCTTGGCGTTAGCGCTAAGTGGTTGTCAAACACTGACAACATTAGAGTCAGACTCTAAAGTTGCCACGCAAGCAAACCGACAACTCGAAGGCGCAAGTCCTAACGACATTAACAATGCATTGATGGTAAACGCACAATATCAGCAAGTTGACTCTGATGAGCAAGAAGCTCCCGTGTTTGATGATGTGTGGGAGCGAATTCGCTACCAACTTTCTATCGAAATACCGCAAAACCGCCCTGTTGTTACTGAACGTAATTATTACGCTCGCCACCAAGCCTATTTAGATCGTATTTCTAAACGTGCAGAACCTTACTTACACTTTATTGTTGAAGAAGTAGAAAAGCGCGAAATGCCAATCGAAATTGCACTACTGCCTATTGTAGAAAGCGCATTTGACCCATTTGGTTACTCTAATCGTAGCGCATCGGGCATTTGGCAGTTTATGCCTGCAACCGGTGAGCGATTCGATTTAAAACAAAACTGGTGGTACGACGGTCGTCGCGACATAGTGCAGTCGACTCGCGCAGCACTTGACTACTTATCGTATTTACATAAAACACTTGAAGGCGATTGGCTTAACGCGATTGCTGCTTATAATTCAGGTGAAGGGCGCTTGATACGCGCGATTAAAAAGAATCGTAAAAAGCATTTACCTACCGATTTTTGGTCTCTTGATTTACCAAGCGAAACAACAGCCTACGTACCAAAGTTATTAGCACTTGCCGATTTATTAAAACGCTCAGATGATTTTAACGTTACATGGCAACCAGTAATTAATGCACAAGTGGTTGAAGTGGTTGATGTTGGCTCGCAAATAGATTTAGCACTTGCTGCTGATATGGCTGATATGACGCTTACTGAGCTATACAGATTAAACCCCGGTTTTAATCGCTGGGCAACTGATCCTAATGGCCCACATTCTTTATTATTGCCTGTTGATAAAGCAGAGGAATTTAGCCAAAAACTAGCAAACACTGATGTTAAAAACAGATTACGCTGGCAACGTTATATTGTGGCTCGAGGCGACAGCTTATCAGTAATTGCCAAAAAGTTTACAACGAGCTCAAGTGCAATCCGATCGCTTAATAAACTCAAATCAAATACGATTAAAGTAGGCCAAGAATTATTAGTCCCGCTTACTGATGGCGCTATAAATAGCGAGCATTTACCAAAGCAGATGCGTTTAGCTGCTAATAAAGCAACTCGCACAAAGCTTTCGCATACAGTTAAAAGTGGCGACACGTTATGGGACATTAGCCGCGAATATGACGTAACTATGGATGAGTTGGCTAAATGGAATAAGCTAAAGAAAAACTCTGTACTGCGCCTAAATCAAAAACTTACTGTGTATAAGTCAGCTAATAAACCACAAGCAACGGCAAGTACCAACCGTACTATTACATACAAAGTACGCCGTGGTGACTCACTTGCACGTATTGCGTCTAAGTTTAATCTAAGCGTTAACGAAATTATTAAGTGGAATAATTTAGCCGGTCAAAAATACTTACAACCTGGCCAAAAGCTAAAACTTAAAGTAGATGTCAGAAGTAGTTAATTTATAAAACTATATTAAAGTAAAAAGGAGCGCATGCGCTAATGCCGATCATTTAAGAAATAGTTAATAGCACTTGAACGATCTTCTAGGTATGTAAGAATCCGAATTCTTTTGTAGAATTCGGATTTTTTATGCAACTTTCTAATGCTCTCGATATTATCAACAACATCAAACCTAATGACGTTGAAACACTCGCAGATTTACTCCCTTTATCTCATCGAAGAAGCCTATGCACTGACCGAAACCGTTACACTACGAAAAAGAAAACTAACCCTAGAATCGATGGCTTGGTTGTTGATCGGTATGGTTATTTATAATGACAAATCCATGGCCGATGTCGTTAATATGCTCGACATTGTTGACCGAGAAGGGAAGCCATTTGTTGCGCCAAGTGCTTTAACTCAGCGTCGTAAAAACCTAGGTGAAGCCGCTATGAAAGCCTTATTTGAATGTACCCAAAGACATTGGAATGAAGACGCTAACCACCCTCATTGGAATGGACTTACCTTGCTGGGTGTCGATGGTGTTGTTTGGCGTACGGATGACTCCCCCCAAAATAATGAGGCCTTTACAAAACCGACCAACACACAATACCCACAGGTCAGAATGGTGTGTCAAATGGAACTGAGCAGCCATTTAATAACGGGGAGCGCTTTTGATGATTACAAGGTCAATGAAATGGTACTGGCTGAAAAGCTTATAGAAACCACACCAGACAATAGCCTCACTTTATTCGACAAAGGTTTTTATTCTTTAGGGCTTTTACATAAATGGCAAACAACTGGCAGTGAACGCCATTGGCTAATCCCCCTGAAAAAAAATGTGCAATATGA